>CAMTZV010000001.1 GCA_947086625.1 uncultured bacterium
TGCAGGAGCGGGGGCTTTACCTTGCCGCCGCGGACGGGAAGGCGCTGTTTTCGCTTGACGCGGAAAACATCGAGCGGGCGGCTCTCGCCGTGGCGTACACTGAGGAGATGCGCGCAGGCGCGTTGGAGCTGTTGGAAGCGCTGAAAAAGGGAGGGTGAGGACATGGCAGATTATACGATTATATCGGACGTGAGCGCTTACATCGTGCGCACGCTGCGGGAGAGGATGTGTCCGGAGCCGGTGCCGTCCCCGAACAATATCGAGATCTCGTCGCCGGCGTCACAGGATGTGGACTACATCATCGGGCTTTACCTCTACGACATCCGGGAGGAGACGCAGATTGCGAGCCCGCCGATGGTCGAGCGTGGCAAGGTGCAGCTGTTAAGGCCGCCGAAGCCGTACAGCCTTTACTATATGGTATTTATCAACGGCTCTTCCCAGATGGGGTTAAAAGCGCCGGATATACAGAAAATTATCGGGAGGGTCGCCCAGATCGTCGGCGACAACAACTCGGTAAGCCCGCGGGAGCTGCAGCCGTGGCTGGACGCGAGCGAGCCGCCGATCGTGCTCTCGCAGGCGAAGATGGAGCTGGACGAGAAGGTGCGGGTGTGGCAGGCGATCAACAAGCCCTACGAGATCAGCCTTTTTTACAAGGCGGCTCCGGTATTTTTGTCGAGTGAGCTCATTGTGGAGCCTCCGCGCGTCGCAGAGGCGACCTTCGGGCTGGATGTAGTAGGCATAGCGGAAAGGGGGAATGGGAGATAAGTGGCAGAACGAACATTTTCCTATCGGCTTGATTTGATCGTCCGTCTGGTGGACACGACGACAGGCATCCCCGTACCACAGCGGCAGGTCGTGTTCAAGGAGCACGGCAGGGTAGTGGCGCTTTTGGAGCGGGACATCGGATTGTATGTGCTGCTCAACCACGGCAGGGAAAACACGACGCTTCACATCGATGTGAGGGGCTTTGAGCCGGTGGACGCCGTCGTGGATTACGGGCAGCTCGATCCGCAGTTTCCGCAGCTTGAGATCGCGCTCATCCCGCTGCCAAGGGAGCGGGGCTTCGACGACCTCTACACGCTGACGGGGGAGAAAAAAGGCATCACCGCGATCGCAGCGATCCGCACGGACGACGCGGCGGCGCTCGTGGCAAATTACGTGGAGCGCAGACAGGTGCTAAAGCTGTTCACGGCGCGGGACATGTCGGAGGGGACGTATGCGCTGGTGCATAAGGAGCGGCAGCAATTTGAGGAAATTACTGTGGTAAGAAGGCTGGACCGGCTGAGCTTAAAGCTGCTTCGGCCACTGGCGGACGGCTGGCGGCCGGAGGAGCCGTTGACCCGGATCGTCCGCGGACGCGTCACAGACGATACTTATCTGCTCCGGGTGCGTGACATGGGCACCTCCAACACGTATCTGGTGCGCTACGAGACAGCGGACGGCGCAACGTATGAGCAGATCGATTTTGGCAGGCTTGACAGCGGATGACAGCGATGGACTCCGAATTGTTATAAAGGAAGGACTGCATATGGGATTAGTGGTAGTAACCGGCGCACAGTGCACCTGTCCCTTCGGCTCAGCGCCATGCGCTCTGACCGTGACGTCACAGCAGACCATCCTCGTGGAAGGAGGGCCGGTGGCGACGATCATGGACATGAAGCCGGGCGCAAATCTGGCGGGCTTTGGGATGTGCATGTCTCTGGCGAACCCGACCGTAGCGGCAGCGACGGCGGCGGCCCTTGGAGTGCTGACGCCCCAGCCGTGCACCATGGTTCCGGCGGGGACGTGGATTCCCACGAACCCGAAGGTACTCGCGGGCGGCAAACCGATCCTCACAAACGAGGCGACGCTTGTCTGCGGGTTTGGAGCCGGAGTCATTCAAATTACATCGCCGGGACAGGCAAAGGTTCTGGTGTAAATACAACAGGAAACAGGAATGAGGAAAGGAGCAATCAGTTATGGCAGAATATTTTTCACCGGGCGTATACGTGGAGGAATATGACAATTCTCCCCGTTCAGTGGAAGGAGTAGGTACATCGACCGCGGGCTTTATCGGCTTTGCGGAAAAGGGACAGACGATCGGCGCGCCGGCGCTTGTGACGAGCTACCGCAGCTTCGTCAAGCAGTTCGGCGGCCCGCTGAGCGAGTTTGGCTACGGCGGCTACCGCTTTTTGGCGCCGGCCGTGGAGCAGTTTTTCGCAAACGGCGGCACGCGCTGCTACGTGGCACGCGTTATCCCCGCGGACGCGAAGAAGGCAACCGTCAAGAAGGGCTTTCTGCGGATTACGGCGGCGAACGAGGGCAAGTGGGGCAACCGCATCCAGATAACGCTTGCCACCGTGACAAAGCGCAAGATGCAGCTCGTTGGCAAGACCGGGGCAGGCTATGTGGCAAAATCCGTCGAGGGCTTCCGCGAGGGCGATCTGGTCGTCTGCGGCAGCGAGTACAACCGCATCAGCAGCATTTTTGACAACACGGTGACGTTTGAGCAGCCGTTTACGGCGGACGTCGTCGACGCGTCGCTCATCCCCGCGACGCTTCTGTATCTCGTGGAGACGGATATGAGCATCCGCTACGGCGAGGACGCGGAAAACTACGCGGGCCTTAGCTTAAACTCCGCGAACCCGAATTACATCGGCTACCGCGTGGCGGGAAGCGAGCTCGTGGAGCTGCAGGCGGAGCTTGTCGACGAGATCAAAAACCCGGTGGAGCTGATTTTGGGCGAGGGCAATACGGACGGCATGTTTATGCTGGAGGGCGGCTCGGACGGCTCGATGGGCAAGGTTGGGGCAGGCACCTTCATCGGCGAGGACAAGGGCCCCGGAAAGCGCACCGGTATCCTCTCATTCGAGGAAAACAGCACGGTGAGCATGATGGCGGTTCCGGGCGTGACGATCCCCGAGGTGATCGTGGCGCTGGTCGGCCACTGTGAGAACTTAAAGAGCCGCTTCGCGGTCATCGATATGCCGCAGGAGATGACAAAGACAAAGGATCTGATCGCATACCGCGAGATGATCGACAGCACGTACGCGGCGATGTACCATCCGTGGATCCAGGTGCTCGACCGCTCCACGGGAAAGCCGGGATTCGTCCCGCCGTCCGGCGCGGTGCTCGGCGTTTACTCGCGCACCGACATCAACCGCGGCGTACATAAGGCTCCGGCAAACGAGGCCGTCTTTTGCACCGGGTTATCCGTCGGCTACACGAAGGCGGAGCAGGACGTGTTAAACCCCGCGGGCGTCAACTTAATCCGCGCGATCCCGGGACAGGGCATCCGCATCTGGGGCGCGCGCACCGCAAGCAGCAACAGCACCTTCAAGTACGTCAATGTGCGCCGCCTGTTCATCTTCGTGGAGGAGAGCATCAAGGCGAACACGAACTGGGTTGTCTTTGAGCCGAACGATGTGGCGCTCTGGCAGCGCGTGCAGATGACGGTCGCAAACTTCCTCGACAACCTCTGGCGCGGCGGAATGCTCTCCGGCGCATCGGCGGCGGAGGCGTATTTTGTGGAGATCGGCCCCGCGACGATGAGCCGGGACGATATCATGAACGGACGGCTGATCTGCAACGTCGGCATTGCTCCGTCCCGCCCCGCAGAGTTCGTCGTCTTCCGCGTCACCCAGCACACCGCGGAGGCGTCCGAGGGCGGAGAGGAAGAGTAGTAGCAGTTGGCATTACGATAACCAGCCGACACAGGACATGTCGTTTCTGAACGAGGACTGTTGGAAAACGGATGTGACTTGTCCGTCGGCATTACGAAAACCAGCCGACAGCGGATAGGTTGTCCCTGAACAAAAACTGTTGGAAAACGGTGGTGACATTGTCCGTCGGCATTACGAAAACCAGCCGACAGCGGACAGGCTGTCCCTGAACAAAAACTGTTTGAAAACGCCGGTGCTTAGCGAGGTATTTTCGAGCTTAGTACCGCTGCGTTTGAAACAAGCGAGAGCGGGTTTTTGTCAGGGGCAGGCTGGTCGCTGGCGGCGTGGCTAATGATTCATGAAAGAAGGAGAAAATAGAACATGGCTACAGCATATGAAAACGACAAAAAGCTTTCCTATCCGCTGACAAAAATGAACTTCCTTGTCCAGGTGGATCAGGTGCAGGGAACGGCGGCGTTCAGCGAGGTGACCGGGATCGAGTCGAGCGTGGACGTCATCGAATTCCGGCAGGGCAATGCGAACAGCCTTGCCCCGGTAAAAATTCCGGGCCTCGTCAAGCACGGCAACGTGACGCTGAAATTCGGCTATACGCTGGACAGCGCGTTTAAGACGTGGATTACGGAGTGCGTGAGCGAGACGAGAGGCCAGATGCCCCGCTACAACGTTCAGATCGAGATGATCGACATCAACGGCGGCGCGCCCCAGCAGGTCGCGACCGCGATCACCGGAAGCCGCGTTTGGATGCTCACAAACGCATGGGTCACAAAGTACAACGCCCCCGACCTAAATGCCCTCCAGTCCGAGGTCGCCATCGAGAGCGTCGAGCTGGCCTACGAGGAGCTCATCATCCCGAACTAGAGAACCGCGGATTCAAGCAGTGCTTCGCCTCCGGCGCAGGAAACGCTTGAACCAGCGTTTCTATAAGATAAGGGGACAGGCGGCACCGCCGCCGAATCCCCGGCATTGCGATCACCAGTCGGCAGAGGGCATGTGTTCCTGCGCAAAGACTCTTTGAAAACGCCGGCGCTTAAGCGGTATTTTCGAGCTTAGCGTCCGCTGCGTTTGAAACGAAGCGAGAGTGTGTCTTTGTCAGGGATATGTGACCGCAGGAAACGTGGAGAATACGACGAGCAAAAAGTGCAGCATCGCAATCACCAGCCGACAGAGGGCATGTGTTCCTGCGCAAAGACTCTTTGAAAACGCCGGCGCTTAGCGAGGTATTTTCAAGCTTAGCGTCCGCTGCGTTTGAAACGAAGCGAAAGCGTGTCTTTGGCAGGAATACGTGACCGCTGTCGGCGTGACGAAAACGATAACCTGACAGCTAGCCAGCCGTCGCCATCGGACGGCGTGGCAATTACGACAACCAGCCGACGGCGGGCAGTCCTGCCGCTGGCGGCGTGACCAGCCATAATTTTTGAAGGAAGTGACCCCTATGCAAACAGTATACGATTTCACCCTCCCCCGCGGCTACGTCGACGGCAACGGAGAGGTACACCGCCAGGGCAAAATGCGCCTCGCAACGGCGGGCGACGAGATTGGCGCGACGCGCGACCCGCGCGTGCTCAGCAACCCCTCCTATCTGACGATCGTCATTTTGGGAAAGGTCGTCACCGAGCTCGAGGGCGTCCCGATGGTGAGCGCCAACATCATCGAGCGGCTCTTTACCGCGGATCTGGCGTTTTTGCAGGACATGTACCAGAAGATCAACGACGTGGAGCCGCCCGTCATGCAGGTCGTATGCCCGCACTGCGGCGAGAGGATCGAGACACCCGTAAATTTTACTATGGAGGGCTGAGGCTCTACCCGGAGGATGCGCTTTACCGGGAAATGGCGTTTCTCGCCTACTATTTCCACTGGTCGAGCGAGGATGTGCTGCGGCTCGACCACAGGAGCAGGCGGCGGTGGTGCCGCGAGGTATCGGACATCCACCGGGAGGTCAATCCCTCGAAGGAAAAAAAGGAAAAAAGCATTTTAGAGATGAAGCCGACCGCCCGGTGAGGGCGCGGCGAGGGCAGGAGGTAGCAGTTCGTGGCGGAAAACAGACAGCTTACCGATACAAAGGGAACGAATCATGTATGGCGGAACGTGGGCGCATACCCGCTCGTTAGCTTTTCCTTCATGCTGCGGGTGGAGGGCCTGTGGGATCTGCCGTGCAAGCGGATCACAGGCATCCGTCGTGAAAATGAGTTTGACTATATACAGGAGGGCGGCTTGAACGACTACGTGCACGCGAAGCGCAAGGCGATCAGCAAGCCGTTTACCTTCCAGGTCGAGCGTTACGTGGGCGTGGATTTGCAGATTGCCGCCGACCCGCTCTCTCTTGGGACGGAGCTTGTGCTGCCGCTCATCCTGTTTGTAAATAAATATGCCGCGTGGGCTGCGAAGGACATGAAGCCGGTGCGCACGTACGCGTTTACCGGGTGCACCGTCATCGGAAAGGATTACGGGGAGCTCAACGCCGAGCAGAGCGGGCTTCTTTTGGAGACGACGACGATCTCCTACCGGGAGATGGCGTGCGTGGATATTTACGCGGACATGCAGGGTATGACGCTCAAAACGTGGAGCTTTGACGAGAAGGACCGCAGCCAGACCGGCAGCAAATATACCGGCAAATACAATAAGGAAGGAAAAGGCCCGCGCCGCTACAATCAGGCGACGTCAAATACGACGGAATTGACGAAGTCCGAGATGAGCGAACGGGCGAGCCTGTGGCCCCAAAAATCAAGCGCGCAGAAGCCGAAGACACCGGAGAAAAAGCCGGGCGATGCAAACGCGAATAAGCCGGCATCCGGGAAATGGGGCTTTGATCCGAAGGACCGCAGCCAGACCGGCAGCGGTTATACCGGAGTATATAATAAGGAAGGAAAAGGCCCGCGCAACTACAATCAGGCGGCGACGAATACGAAAGAGCCGACCCGGGCCGAGATGAACGAGCGGGCAAAGCTCTGGCCGCCGACAAAGAGCGCGCAGGAGCAAAAGGCGAAGGGCAAAGACCCGAAGGCGCGCCTGTGGCCGGGGGAGAAAAGCGCGCAGAAGCGTGGGACGCAGGGAAAAAAGCCGACGGTGCGCCTGTGGCCGAAAATGAAGAGCGCGCAGGTGCGCAAAGTAGTGGGAAAAGACCAGACGCCGCGCCTGTGGCCGGAGGAGGAAAGCGCGCAGAAGCATCAGGCACAGGGAATTGCCCCCGCGCCGCGTCTCTGGCCGAGGGTCAAGAGCGCACAGAGCATCACGCAGTATCTGGCGGACTACAAAAACCCGTTCGCGTAGCCGTATGAAAACCCGGAAAGGAGGAGGGCCATGCTAAAGCTGCACACACCGATTGAACTGAAAAACGACCCTTCGATCTTCACGAGAAACGATGGCTTTGCGGCACGCTTGAGCGCAAACTACGAGCAAATCGCCGCGCATCTTACGCCGGAGGATTTGCTGCATCTGATGAGCGCGCCGCCGGAGGTGTATGTGGCGGAGGGGAGCACCCACTCGCTCGTTGATCTGACGAACCATTTTCAGTCGCAGGAGATCCGGCTGAACCTCGTCAACAATGTGTTAAACCGCGTGCTGCTGGCGGGCGAAGGGCTGACGTATCAGGATCAGGTGTTTGTGGAAAATGTGCTGCGGCGAATCGGCGTCACGGACGTCAAAGCGTTTATACAGCAGGTGCGGCTCCTGCAGCAGGAAACCGAAAACCGCAATGAGCTAATCGACCTCTATTGGGAAAACTACGAGACGTTAAGCGGGCTTATGGAGCGCTACGAGCGTGTCCGGGAGCGGGAGCCGGGGGAACAAAAGGAGCCGGAGGAGAAAAAGGAGCGGGAACGCCTCTGGCTGCACCAGCGCATCTTTGACCGCCTGCAGACCGGGGCGCTCTACCAGCAGATGAGAAACTACACGTCCATCCGCACGGGCGATAAGCGCTTTCTCACAAGACAGGAGCTTGGGCTCGCCCAGCAGTCGGTCATGGCGGAGCACATTCTCTTAAACCGCCTGAAAAGCAGCACGGCGCGCGAGGAGCTGACGCTTGTATACAATCATCTCAACGCGTATGAGCTCGGGGATGGCGGGGAGGAAGACGTAAAGGTGCGCACGCCGCAGCGCGTGCCGTCCGCACTGATCGAGGCGGTGCTCTTAAACGCGGTGGACGAGATTTACGCGATCTGCTACAACGGGAAAAAGCAAAAGAACCTCTGGTATGAGCTGGCAAACGTCGTGTACGAGGCGGCGGGAGACACGCTCGAGCGGTTCGAGGCGTATCACAACCGCACCCGCATTTTGGAGAACGACAGGCGGGAATACCACACAGCCGTGCGCGAGCGTCAGCAGAAGGAGATCACGGCAGTCAAAGCCCTTTTAGAGCGGCAGAGAGACACAGGTACGCTCATGAAGGAAATGTTTGAGGAGAAACAGACGCAGCTTGTCTACCGGACAGAGGGTGAGGTGGAGGACGAGCAGACGCCCGTCGTCCACGAGGACGGGCGCGCCGCGAACGAGAATTATCTCCTGCGGGAGCGGGAGCGGCAGGAGACGGAGCATTTAAAGCAGGTCGAACGGCTGTTGCACCGGGAGCGCGAGACGGCAGGCGAACGGGAGGTTCGCGTCGTCCACGAGAGCACTCCGCCCCCGCAGCAAACGCAGGAGCCGCAGGCGCTTCGCATCGACCGGGAGCGGGCGATGGGCGACGTATTGCGGGCGATGGAGCACCCGAGGGAGGTGCTGCTCGAGTACATGAACACGGAGACGGTCGTGGAGACACAGATCAGAGAGCAGCGCGAGCGGCTGCGCGAGGTGTTCGACGAGGAGACGCTTCGCATTTTTGAGACGCTGGCGCGCTACCGCAGGCAGCCGGAGGAGCTTTTGGAGCGCGGCATGATCCTGCAGGATCCACTCGGACAGCTCGCACGGGATATCACGGCGGAACGTCTGACGCGGGAGGAAGAAAAGCTGCTCGTCCATGAGCAGACGCTTCGTGAGGAGGAGCGGGACGTCACGGATGTCCGCACGCACATCCTCCGGGAGCGCGCGCAGGAGACGCCCGTCGTCTCCGAGACGCACAGCAGCAGCGAGCGTCTGGCGCTTTTGCACCGGGTTCAGGAGACGGGCATCGACGAGGAGCTTTTGGAGGAGCTTCTTCGCACGAGCCGTCAGACAAACCGGGAGACGGCCGAGCGTCAGGAGCTTTACAACGAGCGAAACGTCGTGGAGCAGACCGTGACGAACCGCGTGAACGAGAGGAAGCTTACGGACAACGAGGAGCTGGAGGAGATACTTGGGCGCACGGTGAAGCAGCAGCTTCGCGGCATGTCCGAGCAGGTTTACCGGAAGCTGGAACAGCGGATGGATGCGGAGCGCAGACGAAGGGGAATTTAGCGTATGGGTATCATGGACAGGGTCGGCGCGCTTGCGGGCAACGTGGCGAAGGCAAAGCTTTCGTTTCCGAAGCTTGCGGCGTCGAGCATCAACAAGGAGGAGGGCGCGCACACGGGGCTCTCGGGAATAAAGGAAGGGCTTTCCGGCGTCGCGGACGCGCTTGCGTCGGTCGACCCGACCGGGACCGTGGCGGGGGTGACGCAGACGTTGGACGATCTGATGTTTGGGACAAAGACGCTCACCGTCCAGTTCAATCCGGCCTCGCTTTCGATCGACGCGTACGGCGGAGGCCGCTTTCCGATCAGCAACTATTCGGCAGGCAAGGGGAATGCGCTTGGAACGCTCGATTTTGGCCCGCTGGCGGTGTACATCAACATTTCCTACACGCTCATCTTCGACGCGACGGATATCGCGAACGCTTTTGCCTCAGACAAATTCAATCTGTCGGCGAGTTCGATCACAAAGACGGCGGTCTCCGCCATCACGTCGGCGGTCACGGGAAAGGAGTACACGGTGCGCCCGTTTGTGGAGGGCTTTCTGGCGGCGGTGCGCGACCCCGACCACCGGACGATTGTGTTCGAGTGGGGCAGGCTGCGCTATGTGGGCATTTTGAGCCGCGTGGACTGCAAGTACACGATGTTCAACCCGAACGGCGAGCCGATCCGCGCCGAGGTACAGATCGGGATGCTCTCGGAGTCGCAGCCGCAGGAGACGTACAGCTCCGAGACGGACGAGAACGGGAACGCAAAGCCCGTCACGAAGCGCAGCAACAACGATTATCTCGGCTACTGGACGAACCGTTACACGCAGATCGTCGACGGGAAGGACGCGCTTGTGGGGGGCACGTTGAAAAATATGGCGACGAGTCTGCTGAATCTGTGACGTCCGCGCAGAAGACTGCGGCAGGCATTGACGATAGTTAGGAGAACAGCAAATGGCGATCATCCAGAACAGTCTGGTCAACAATTTTATATCGAGCGTCACCGGAAATACGAACAAGGCGTATATCCTGCTGCGCAAAAACTATCAGGCGTCCGCGGACAGTGCGTTTGGCATGGACAGCTTAGACGTGCCGGGGCTTGGTTCGGGGCTTGACGCGCTGGCGGGACGTCTGCAGGATACGGTGGACAGCGTGACGGCGGGCGCAAAGAACGGTCTGGCGTTCACGAGCTTAAAGGATATCAAAAACGTGGCGAGCGGGGAGTTTTTGCCGGTGCAGGTGCAGTTCAACCCGGCTGCCATCTCTTTTTCGGGGACGCAGGGCAGAGTGCGCAGAGCCGGGCTGGACGGGCAGAATCAGTTTGCGCAGATGGACGTGCCGGTGGAAACGGTCATGCAGGTTTCCCTGACGTTTGACGACACGAACATCAAGGACGCGTTTTTGTATGAAAGGCTCAACGTCACGACGGTCGGCGGCGCGCTGCAAAGCCTTGAGCAGATCGGGGCGGCGGTAAAATCCGGCGGCTACGGCGTGCAGGACATCTCGGAGGTGTTCGTCGGCGCGATGGTGCGCCCGATGACGCGCTGGATGGCGTTCGTCTGGAACAAGATGATTTTCTGGGGCGAGCTGGTCGGCGTAAACGTGCGCTACACGATGTTCAACCCGTCCGGGAGCCCGATCCGCTCAAACGTGAGCCTAAGAATCCGGCAGGACAGCCCGCCCGGGGAGACGCGCTACCAGACCGAGAAGTCGTGGGAGAAGGCGTTTGAGAAGATGTTTAAGACGAAGTACCGGACAAACGGCGCCGGCATTACGAATAAGGTATCAAATCTGTTAAACTTTTAACGGGAGCAGCGCATGAAGACTTACAAATTTGACGAGCTTGCAAATACATACGACCGCTTTCAGCATCCGAGGGCCGTCATCGACGTGAACGGCAAGAGCCTGACGGACGAGCGGAAGGGCTTTCCGGTGTCGGATATCATCGTCGATCTGACGAGCGGCTTTGAGGCTTCGACCGCGGAGTTTTCGATTTACGACGTGTTCGACAAGAACACCGGGAGCTTCCGCTATGAGAAGGTCAAAAAATACATCCTGCTCGGCTCCGCGGTGGAGGTGTACTTAGGCTACGGCGACACCGTGCGCAACGTCTTTGTCGGGGCGATCACGCGCGTCAACTTCCTGTTTGAGGAGGACTCCGTGCCGTGCATCCGCGTGACGGCGATGGACGTGAAGGGCGTCATGATGTCTGGCAGCTACGCGAGGCAGCTCAAGGCGCTCTACTACTCGGACGCGGTGCGGGAGATCCTCGAGAAGACCGCCTACGAAAAGCTGAAAATGAACCGCGTCATCCGTGACCTCGTCATCACCGACACGGCGGACAAGCTGCGGGGCGCGACGAGCGGTATTGGGCTTGGCAGTATCGCCGGGGCAGCGGGCCTTGGCGGTGTCTCCTCGGCCTTAAGTCAGGTGGAGGGTGTAAAGAGCAAGGTGGACGATACGATTTCGGGGCTGCCCGGGCCGCTCTCGGATGTGGCAGGCTCGCTGACCGACAGCCTCACGAGCATGGCGGAGGGTGCGGCCGGCGGCGCGCTCTCCTCAGCCGCAGGCGCGGCGGGTGGACTGACCGATGCGGCGGGGTCGCTTCAGAGTGCGGGCGGCGCGCTTGCGGGCGAAGCGGGCGCTGCGCTAAGCGCGGCAAAGGATGCTGCCTCCGACGTGGGCGAGGCCGCGGGGGAGGCGACGAGCTTTCTCTCCGACCGCTCGCTCGAGATGGTGGCGGAGAGCGACTACGAGTTTGTCGTGAAGGCCGCGAAGAAGAACAACTACGAATTTTATACCGAGTGTGGGACAGTCTATTTCCGCAAGGCGAAGAGCGACACGAAGATTCTGATCTCGCTCGGGCCAAACCGGGGCCTGAAAAGCCTCGATATCTCCTACGATCTGACGGGGCTTGTCGAGAAGGTGATCGCGCGGGGCACGGACGCCGGAAAGGCGGCGGTCATCACCGCAAAGCAGAAGCGCAGCGGGAAGCTCTCGAAGGGGAACAAGGCGAAGGCGCTCCTGAAGGGGAGCCAGAAGGTGTTTTTGGACCCGTCGATTACCTCGCAGGAGGAGGCGGACGAGCGGGCGCGCTTTCTGACCGAGGAGATGTCCTACCGGCTCGGAAGCTTAAGCTGCGACACGGTCGGGCTGCCGGAGCTGCACCCGGGGCATTTTATCAAGATGAAGGGGCTTGGGACGGAGCCGGACAACGTGTTTTACATCGACCGGGTGCGCCACGTGCTCGACGCGGGCGGAACCTTTGTCAGCGAGCTGAGCGGGAAGGCGCGCAGCGTGGAGGAGGAGACGGGCGCGGGCGCCGGTCTTGGCACATCTCTGGTTTAGACGGTCAGGCTTTTGGAGGAGTTGCATGGGATTATATGACATTATGGATGAGATCGCCGCGAAGCAGGTGACGAAATCCGAGACGGGGGACAACCGGATCTTCGGCGTGGTTCTCGGGACGGTCGCGCAGAACTACGCGCCGCAGATGCCGGGACGGGTGTGCGTGCAGATACCGATGCGCGACGCGCAGGCGAACGAGCTGCGCTGGGCGCGGGTGGCAAGCCCGGCGTCCGGGCGGGCGTGGGGGCACTATTTTCTGCCGGAGATCGGCGATCAGGTGCTGCTTGCGTTTGAGCAGGGCAGTATCGAAAAGCCCTACGTCATCGGCTGCGTGCCGAAGGATTCGACCGCCTTTCTAAGCGGCTCGGCGAGTGCGGCGTGCGCGCCGGACAACATGAAAAAGCGCATCGTCACGCGCAACGGCAGCGCCATCGAGTTTACCGACGGCGCGGACCCGGCGGGGATGACCGACAAGCTGAGCATTCACACGGCGCAGGGGCTTCACGAGATCGAGCTTGACAACGAGCGGGGGCGTATCACGATCACAGACGGCACCGGCCAGAACCGCATCAAGATCAACACGACGCAGGGCACGATGAACATCGACGCGGCGACCCGGCTGACGATCTCGGTCGGGGAGTCGATCAAGCTGACGATGAACGGCACGAGCGGAGCCGTAAGCCTCACCTGCACGAAGCTGAAAATTAATGCGTCCGGCTCGGCAAAGGTGGAGACGGCGGGGCGCATGGCGCTCTCGGGCGGCAACGTCTCGATCGACGCCTCCTCGATGCTGAAGGCCGCGAGCGCGGGGCTGACGAGCGTCGGGGGCTCGCCCGTGAAAATTGGGTAAGGCAATATAATTAGGAGGGCATCGCAGATGGAAGAGCGATTTTTGGGAACCGGCATGAAATTCCCGCCGCAGGTCAACCCGACGACCGGGCGGTTCGCGACGGTGTCGGGGAAGGAGAGCATACGGGAGAGCATCTATCTGATTTTGATGACGCAAAAGCGCGAGCGGTTTATGAATCCGACCTACGGGAGCGGCATTATGGGCTATACGTTCGCCTCGACGGACGAGACGCTGCTCACCGTGATGGCGGCGCAGATCACCTCGGATATTTTGCGGTGCGAGCCGCGGGTCGGGGACGTGTCGGTCACGATGGATAAGGAGAGCAAGCCGGGATGCCTGTTTATCAATATCGATTATACGATTATCGCGGAAGGCAGCGCGGACAATATGGTTTTTCCGTTCTATCTGAACGGGGAGCCGGAAGAAGAGAGTGGAGTTTATGAGACAATCGACGACGATTACATCGAACAATTATGAGATCGACCCGCGCACGCGGGAAATGCTGCTTTCGCAGATACAGGCGCTTGCGGCCTCCTACGTGCCCGAGTGGCAGTTTGACGAAAAGCGCCCGGATATCGGCTCGGTGCTGGCGCTGCTCTTTGCCGACCAGCTCATGGAAAATATAAAGCGCTACAATCTGACGCTGGAGCGCGATTACGTGGAATTGATCAATATGCTCGGCATCTCTTTGCGCCCGGCGGCCCCGGCGCACGCGCTCGTGCAGGTTTCCCTCGCGGGGGAGACGGTGGCGGGCGTGACGCTTGCCGCCGGGACGAAGCTGCTCGGCGCTTATGGCGACGATGAGAAGATCGTGTTCGAGACGGCGCACGGCATTTTCGTCACGCCCTCGAAGCTGACGGCGGCCTTTCTGACCGCGGCGGACCACGGCAGCATCCGCCCGCTGCTCGGCAGCTTCCCGGACGCGCGCTTTCTCGAGGAGGACGCCGCAGCGGACGACGAGGACGAGGATTTTCTGCCGCAGGAGGCGCAGGCGCGCATGTTGCGCTTCACGTCCCCGTATCCTTTCACGTTTTTTGACGTGAAGGAGAGCAATTACGGCGTGTACGGGCTGAGCGTCTATCACCCGTATCTGTTCGACGTGGAGGACAACGAGATCCTCATGGAGCTTGACGGTGGGGAGGACGTGTTCGCGGCGCTTTGCGCGGGAACTCTTACGCTCTCCTTTTACGGGCAGGAGGGCTTTGTGCCGGTGACGGATCTGCGCATGGTGGGCGAGACGCGCATGGCGTTTACGAAAAGCCTGCCGTGCAAAAAGGTGTCGGCGGACAGCCGGGATTACTCGATGCTCTTGTTTTGCAGCGAACGCCCGGTGACGGAGGAGCTTTTTTTGCGGGACATCCGCTTTGCCTCCTGCGGCAAAAAGCAGCCGGCGGGGCTTGTGCTAAGCGGCGGCAGAGAGCTGGAAAGGGAGCGGTTTCTCCCGTTCGGGGAGACGCTCGGGCTTTACGACGAGGTCTACATCGGGCATCCGTCGTATTTTTCCAAGCCGGGGGCGCGCATCACGCTGAGCTTTTCCTTAAGCTTCGGCGAGCATCTGGTGACGATTCCGAAGGCCGAGGAGGATGCCACGCTTAAAATCATCAAGCGCAGGCCGAAAAAGGACTATCTCGGGACGGTGGCGCAGGTGTACGCGGAGGAGATTTCGTTTGAATATTTTGACGGTGCGCGCTGGAGGCGGCTTTCCTGCACGACGCCGACCGCGCAGCTTTTCAATACGGACAGCGGCGCGCAGGTAGAGCTCTCGTTTATCTGCCCGCACGACTGGCAGCGGGCGGACGCGGAGGGGCTTGAGATGCACTGCATCCGCATGCAGCTTTTAAAGGCGGACAACTGCTATTATCAGCCGGCCAACCATCACTATCCGATCGTCTCGCACCTTTCGCTCTCCTACAGCTATGAGGAGCGGTTTGAGCGCCCGCACAGGCTCTTTTCCTTCTGCGGCAGCGACCGGACGGACGTGACAGGGTACCTGATGAAGGGCAGGGACGTGCCGGTGCTGCGCAGGCATCCGTACCGGGACGACGCGCTCTACCTGTGCTTTGCCGGGCGCATGGAGGAGGGCCCGGTGAGTCTCATGTTTCGCATGGACGACACGCAGACGGCACAGCTGAACCGCGCCGAGGTTTACTATTCCTGTCGGGACGGCTGGGAGCGGCTAAAGCTCGTGGACTACACCGCGGATTTCGGGCACACGGGGACAATCCTCTTTCTGCCGCCGTCGGATTTTTCTAGGCGGACGCTGGAGGGGATTTATGTAGCTTCCAGCGACACAGTAAGGAGTGC
>CAMTZV010000002.1 GCA_947086625.1 uncultured bacterium
TTTTGCGCAGATCTCTGACCGGCTTCACCATGCAGCAGACCAGCGTGACCATTGCAAAGATCCATATGCTTTTGGCCTCTGCGGCGGCAGAGGGCCCTATCTCCCACCTGATCCCATACATATGAAACAAGAACACTGCCGTCAGCACTGCCGCCTGCACGTTGCGCAGCCAGAAAAACCACCCGGCCTTCGGAGCGCCAAAGCGCGTCGCGATCTTTCCGAGATCGGTCATAAACTGGTAGAAAAAATACAGATTCACAACCGTGAAAACGACCTCGGCTGCCGGGATGAAAATTTTGCTCCCAAGCAGGGCGGCTGCCCAGCGCACCGCATCGTACGCCGCCAGCACCGCGGCGAGCGGCTTTAAGAGAAGCAGCTCCGGCTCATAGTCCCCAAGTGCGCCAAACGCCTCCCGAAACAACAGAAAGCCGACCCAGTCCGGCAGCACGTTCAGACGCCCGAACGTCAGATCCAGAAACAGGAAGGCAAACCCCCAGTCGACGCCTTCCAGCCCGTCTGCCAGCGGCCTCACATCCTCCGGCGCATCCTCTGCGGGCAACTCGCTCCCCGCGTTCTCCCCGGATCGCTTCACATCCTCCGCCGCTTCCTCCGCGAACGCCCCGTCCCCCGCATCCTCCCCGGATCGCTCCGTCTCCTGCGCCGCCCGCCTTTGTTCCATTTCACCATCGTATGTCATACGGCACCTCCCGCCTGTCCAGCCTGATTTCGTCTACCAGTTCATTGTCCCAGTAGATCCGCGCGCCATAGTTTGGCAGACGGATCTCGCCGTTTCCCTCCAGCTCGACCTGCCCTGCCCCGCCGGACCTCACCACGCCGTACGGCTCCATATTGTCCACGGACGCATTGAACCATTCGCAGCCCTCCGAGGAGCCTCCTGCTTCCGAGCAGAACGGCCGATACTCATCCACATAAGGTGGGCTTGTCTCCCCGTCCGGTATCACGTCATACATCATCCCGATCCACTGTTTTGGCGCGCCCGCCTTTGCCCCGCGCGTGTCATACACGACCTGATGTATCAAATTTCCATATTTAAACTCCGCGTCCGGCAGCGCGGCGCTGTTATCTACACTATCCCAGAAATTCCACACGCCCCACGTGTTTCCCTCCACCTCATGGGTGCTGAATGCATCGATCTCCACCGTTCCGTAATCGCATGACGCATCATAACGGCAGAGCGGGGCAAGCATCGAGCGATCGAGCAGATTCATCTGATAGGGGACGTCCAGAATCTTTTCCTCCCCCGCGCGTTCCACGACCCAGCCCTCACGCGGCGTCCGCCATACGCGCACCGGCAGCATCAGCGTCGCCTCTCCGTTATCCCCGGCCACCGAAAACATCAGCGCCGCCTCGTACTCGATCCCCACCTGCCGCCATTTCAATCCCGCCTTCTTCACCGCGCGCAGGTTGCAGATGCGGTAGCCCGCAGACTGGTCGAAGGCCCTGTCCTGAAAAATCCAGTCGACAAGGTACGCGCTCCCCTTTGGATTGTCCTGCATGGTCTCATAGAGTTTTGCCTGCTGCTCCAGGGGCGATGCCATCGCCAGATAGATGCCGTTTTGAAAAAGAAGCCCCTTCGCAAACGTATCCAGCGCGCCCGCCAGCGTCGTCGCACGGCGCACCCGGCTTTTCGCAAGCGACGCGTCGAGCTCATCCGCCTCCTTTGGGTGCTGCCAGTCCCCGCTCGCCAGCGTCTCTCCCCGCACCGACGCGCTCCCCAGCACGAGCGCGATACACACAAGCGCAAACGTCACGCCCTTCGGATAGGTTTTAAAGCGCACGATCGCCTCGATCCGGCGCGCAATATTTTTCCTGCCGTTTGAGATCGAGCTCGTACCGGGCATCCGCGCGTAGCGATTGGTCGCCATCGAAAGCAGCGTGTTCCCGTATGCTCTGCGCTGCTCGCCCTCCACGCACGCGAGCACGCGCTGGTCGTTGCACGTCTCGAGGTCGTTCTCGATGCGGTTTACAACGTACCACAGAAACGGATTGCACCAGTGGAGGGCGCGCAGCACGCACCAGCACATGCTCTTCGCCGGGTCGTGGTGCTCGCGGTGCAAAAGCTCGTGCAAAATCACAAGCCCGTCCGTCACCCGATCCTTTGGCAGCACAAGCACCGGAGAAAGGACGCCGCACACGAAGGGCGTGCGAATGCCCTTCGCGACACGCACGCGGACGGTGTGCAGCCCGTACCTTTCCGCCACCGCATCGGCGCGCGCCTGCTGCCCCACGTCCTCATCCGCGCGCGCAATCGCGATCCGAAGGCTCATGTATGCAAGTGCATAACCGAGCAGTACGACGGCGATCCCGGCCACGTAGATGACAAACAGCCAGTCCGTCACGCTCACGGGCGGCGCATCGCACACGGGCAGCACATGCCGGTTGTCCACCAGCTCATACATGCCGCTGTAGGCGGAAGAAAGCGCGCGCTCCGTCTTCGCCTTGAGCGTCTCGACCCACACCGGGAACGAAAAGAGGATGCTCACCCCCGCCCGCACCGGCAAAAGCATCCGAACCGCAAGCGCCAGCCAGAACACATACTGCATGTCCGGCGATACCTTGTCGCGCAGCAGCCGTTTGATGATAAGCAGCACGAACGCCACCCCGGACACCGTAAGCGTCTGCAGCAAAAATCCCCAGATATTTGTCATTCCGCTACACCTCCATCTCATCGAGCAGCTTTTTCAGCCGTGCAATCTCCTGCTTTGACATGTCCGCCTCCTGCAAAAACGCCGCCACCAGATCGCCCGCCGCCCCGTCGTACACCCGGCGCAACAGGTCGCGCCGCTCCTGCCTCGCGCAGTCCTCCCGCGCGACGTTCGCCGCGTAGGGCTTTTCGCTCGCCCGGTCGATCCTTACAAGCCCCTTTGCCTCCATGCGCGTCAGATAGGTGTGCACGGTGTTCCTGCTCCACTTCTTCTCCTCCCGCAACGCCTCCGTCACCTCTCCGAGTGCAAAGCGCTCCCCGCGCCAGAGCACCGAGAGCACGCTCCACTCCGCCTCCGTCAGTCTCATAAGAAAACCCTCCTACAGTTGTAGTATACTATAATACTACAACTGTAGGAGGGTTTTGTCAAGCAATATTACTCCCCGGACGGTTACTGCGTAACAGTTCAGCCTTTGGCTTCACTGTTACGGAATCCAGCCCATTTATAGTTTGCCTTCGGCAAAGGGCTGGATTCTTTGACTGAATTCACTCGTTTTTACGGACTTTGCAGCAAGTACCCATGGGGCAGACCCTGCAAAGTCCTGGACTGAACTGTTACGTCACTGCACTTTTGCACTCGGGTAGATCCGCTCCATCCGCGCGTCGCCAAAGCGCTCGTCCATCACCTGCTCCCAGCCCTCCTGCGCGGGCTTCCCCGCCCCGCGCGTGTCGTAGCGCACGAGCGCCAGCGCGGAGACACAGAGATTTGCGGCCATAAACACCGCCAGAAGCATTGTCAGTGCGCGCCCCGTCCGTTCCCGGACAAAGGCGATCAGGCGCGCCGCCTTCGGGTAGAGCCCCTTGATCCAGACGACCCCCGCGATGCCCCAGAAAAAGCAGTACAAAAGGTTGATGCGCCCGCCGAGGTTGAACGGCAGCGCGCTGTAGTCCCAGAAAACCTTTCCGAACACAAGCTCCGTAAAGACGCTGCATATGTACTCGTACGCGCCGCCGAGGAACACGCCGACCCAGAAAATATGATGGTCCTCCTTCTCCCGATCCTTATATAAAAGCGCCGTCACGAGCGCGATCGCAAGCCCCCACACGACGCTGAACGGCCCCCAGACAAGGCTGCTGCGGCTCATCCACTGCCCCGTCGTCATGCGGCAGAACACCGTCTCCACGAGATCGCCGAGAAATGCGCCGATCACAAAGAGCCAGAACAGCTCCGTGAGATCGCAGCGCTCTGCGGGCGCCTCCGCCGCTTTTTCCTGCAGGATCGCCGGATACGAGCGCCCGATCCGCACCTCGATATGCCCCGAGACCGTCTGTGCAAGACGATACGTCCAGCCCTGCAGCCTGCGGTTCCAGCGAAAGAGCGACGGCAGCCTTTGCTCCATATGATACATGGACAAAAGCGAGCCGAAAACGTCCAGAAAGCCGACGACTCCGAGCACCCACACCGCCGTGCGCCCGAGAATGCCCGGCAGCAGGCGGTACGCCCCAAGGATGAGGCCGTTTCCGAAGCGGACTGCCAGAAAGCCGAGCAGCCCCCACAGCAGCGAATACTGCGCGCAGATGTACCCGTCAAAATTCCAGCGCTTTTTCGAGTAGTCCCACCATTTCTTCTGCTTCATGCGCTCGAGGATCTTTCCGGTAAACCACTCTGCGGCGGTGGCAACCGCCGCGCTCCCCGCGAACAGAAACAGCGCATCGTGGCGAAGCTCCTGAAAGAAGACCGTGATCGTCACACCGGTCACGCCGTAGACGAAGCAGAACGGCCCCGACGCGAAGCCGCGGTTTCGGAAGTCCTTTTCTTTCAGCGTCGCGATCGTCGTCTCCGCCAGCCACGCGAGAAACGAGTAGGCAAAAAACAATACCGCAAGCTCATACCCTGCTGCCGTCATCATTTGTGGACACCTCCCTTAATACCCGTACCGTTTCCGGTATTTCAAAAACATCGCCGCCGAGAGCGCAAATGCCATCAGCTCGGCCACCGGCGTCGCCAGCCAGATGCCGTTCACCCCGAACAAAAGCGGCAGCAACAGCATTGTGACGAGCATAAACACAAACGAGCGCGAGAACGCCAAAACCGCCGAGACGACGCCGTTTGAGAGCGCCGTAAACAGCCCGCTCGCAAAAATGTTAAAGCCGATAAAAAGCAGCGCCATCGTGCAGATCCGGTTTCCGGTCACCGCCAGCCCATGCACCGGGTCGTCCGGCCTTGCAAACACCGACACAAGCGGCTCCGTCAAAAGAAGCGACGCCGCCACCGTCAATACGGAGATCACGCCGATCACCCGCAGGCTGAGCGAGACGAGCTTTTTTTGCTTTTCGCCGTTTTGCTCCCCGTAGTAAAAGCTGACCATCGGCGCGACCCCGTAGGAATAGCCCGTGTACAGGGAGCTGGCGAACATGAGCACGTACATGATGATCGTCACCGCCGCGACGCCGTCCTCCCCCACGTAGCGCAGCATCGTCCAGTTGAACATCATCGTGATGATTCCGGTGACGAGCGCGGTCGCCATCTCGGAGCAGCCGTTTGTCGCCGCGCTCGTGAGAACGCGCAGCCGAAACGCCGGGCGCGTAAAGTGCAGCAGGCTCTTTTTCCCGCTGAACACGAACAGGCCCACAACAGCCGTCACAGAGTAGCCCATGCCTGTCGCGAGCGCCGCCCCGCCGATGCCCATGTCAAGCCCGGCGATAAAGACGTAGTCGAGCACGATGTTTAAAACGCCGCCCGCCACGGAGCAGACGAGGGAGAGCGCCGCTTTTTCACTCGCGATCATGTAGAGCGTAAAATTGTTCATGAGCAGGATCGGAACCGTAAAGAGCAGATAGCGGCTTAAGTACGCCACGCAGTATCCCGCCACAGCCTTCGAGAGCCCCATACCCGAGAATACCGGGCCCATGAGCGCGTAGCCGAGCGCGCACATCACAACGCCCACCGCCGCGTTCACGAGGATCAGAAACGTAAAATCCTCCCGCGCCTCCAAAAGCTTCTGCTCCCCCATCTTTTTCATGATGACTGCGCTGCCTCCCGTGGCAAGCATCGTGGAGATGGCCGTGACAAGCGAAATGACCGGCGCGGTCAGATTGATCGCCGAGAGCGCGTCCGTCCCGATCAGATTTGCCACAAACAGGCCGTCCACCATCGTGTAAAACGACATGAACACCGACATCGCGATCGTCGGAACCGCAAACCGTAAAATGTTCCCGAGCGTTACCGGCTTTTCGTAAGCATTTTGTTCCGTCATAAAATTTTCCTCCCGTATTGCAAGTCCTCTGCTATATGGGGTATGATAGACCATACAGTTACTGTACGGTCAAGGAGGAATTTAAAAAAATGAAAGAATCGAATGAAAAGAACAAGCTGCTCACCATCGGCCAGTTTGCGGCCATGCACGGCATCAACAAAAAAACCCTGATGTGGTACGATACGATCGGCCTGTTTTGCCCCGCCGCCATCAACCCCGAAAACGGCTACCGCTGCTACGACTACCACCAGAGCCCTGTTTTGGAGACGATTCTTCTTCTGCGGGAGTTAGACGTCCCGATCGCCGAGATACAGGCATTTTTGGAAAACCGCTCCGCCGCGGCCATGAAAAATCTTCTGGAAGAAAAAATCGAACAGCTCGACCGGCAGATGCTCCACCTGCAGGCAGTCCGAAAAACGCTCTGCGGCTATCGCCAGAACATGACAACGCTGCTGACGATGGATCTTACAGACATCAGCCTCGTGGAAAAGGAGGAACGCTGCCTCATCACCGTAGACATCGACAAAGACACCTCGTTCGAAAAGAAGGTGGAAATGATTACCGCGCAGACGACGCGCTACCAGCTCGGGCGGCTGCATGAGGCCTCCTACGGCTCCATGATCCCCGTCGAAAGCCTCTACAGCGGCCATTTCGCCGACTACTGCCGCCTGTTTATCGAAATTCCCGCCCTCTCCCCCGGGCAGGGTGCACAGACGCCTGCGGACTCCTGCGCCGGGCAGACGGACGCGGGCGTGCACATCCAGCCCGGCGGAACGTACCTGAGAGCCTTCCACAGGGGCGAGTGGGAAAGACTGCCGCACTGCTACGAAAGGATTCTCGGCTACGCAGAAGCGCACGGGCTCTCCCTCTCCGGGTTTTCCTATGAAAAGGGCATCAACGAAACCGTCATCGACAACGTCCGCGACTATATCACACAGATCGAGATTCCGGTGGCGGGTTAACCTCTGACCTCCGCACACCCCGCCTTCATCCGCCGCTTGCACTCGTACATCTCATCGTCCGCCTGCTTAAAGAGCGCGTCCGGCCGGTCGCCGCCCTGATGGATGGCGTAGCCGTAGGCGACCCGAAGCTTCCACGGCCGTTCCTGCTCGCTCTGCGTCTGCAAAAGCCGCGCGTCAAGCTCCTGCAAAAACTGGTTCATCCGCCCGGCGCTCGCATTCTGCACGATCACGACAAACTCGTCACCGCCGATGCGGTAGCATGCGCAGTCCTCGCAAAACACCCCGGAGATGCACGCCGCCGCGCTGCGGATCATCTCATCGCCCGCCTGATGCCCGTACACGTCGTTTGTGTACTTGAGATCGTTGATATCGAGCACGACAAAGCCCACGGGCACACTGATCGGAAGCGACTTCTGCGCCTCCACGAACGCCGCCCGGTTGCCCATGTCGGTCATGACGTCCCGAAACGCCAGCCTCTGGTACGCGTGAATGTCCGCATTCTGCCCGATGACGTGGTAGATCTTTTCATAGGCCGCCCAGATAATGCACAGCATGAAGGACAAAAGCCCGATGCAGTAAAAAATCGCATAGTTTGTGGCCGGGGAAATGTAAAACATGACGAGCGCGGCCACCGCAGCCGCCGCCAGCCCGATAAAGCCGTACAAAATCTTTTTCATCTGCGCATTCCCGTTCTGCTTTACATCGCGCACACCACAGACGAGCACGCTGACGATACTCACCACGAGCAGCAGGTGCTCCGAGATCAGCGAATAGTCGAGTGAGATCAGATGCGTCATGTGGCAGCCGATCACAAACAGGTAATCGATCCGAAACAAAACGACCAGCACATCCAGTATTTTTGCCCGATGCTCAACCATCTCGCTGACAAACATCAGCAAAAACATCGGAAACAGTAAAAACGCGCTGAACGACGCGGCCGTATTGCCCGCCACGTTTTCCGAGAACAGGAACATCACCTGCGAGTCGCAGATGATCCAGATGCCCGTCGTCAGCATAAAAAGCATCAGGTAGCGCAGCCCGCGCCGCAATCCCCGATTGAGCTGCTTGCCCATCAGCCGGTTAAAATACGACGCAAGCAGCAGCATCAGCACGACGATGACCGCAAAGACGAGCGCGTAGAGCTTATCCAGTACAAAGGTCAGAGACACCATCGCCGCATTTCCGATATACGCGCGCTCCTCCGCAGACATGATCACGCGGCTCTCCTCGCCCTGAAACACGACGTGCAGCATCCGGCCCGCCGCGGAAGGCGGAACCGCAATCCAGTGCGTACTCGAGCCCTTGTCCTTTTTCGCGTCGTCGAACGAAAACAAACGCTCATCATCCGCGTAGACGTCAAAGCTGACCCAGTAGGTCGCAAGGCAGAGCACCTCATCCCCGGAGAGCTCCCCCGGCAGCCGGTATGTATAATCCCACGTATCCGCAGAAAGCTGCTCGCAGCCCTCCCACACGATATCCGTCACCCGCACGGACGTGGGCGCCATGCGGTGCGCCAGCGGTTCGATCAGAAACGACCTGCCCAGAACCGCAAAAAGCAGTGCGATCACGCACACGACCAGTGACTTTTTTAATTTGAGTAATCTGTCGTACATGTGAAAAACTCCTTTTTTATGAGCACGGGGGCAACAAACAGGAGCGCTTTCGCGACGTTGTCCGCGATCATGCAAAGCCACACCGCCTGCAAGTCCAGCCGCCACAGCTTCACGCACAGAAACGTAAAGAAAATGCGGATGCCCCACATGCTCGCAGACTCCACGAAAAACGCGTACCGGGTTCTGCCGAGCCCGTAAAAAATGCCCTCCAGCACGATCATCAGCCCAAAAAAGGGCTCCGAGAACGCCACGAGACGCAGCATCCTGGCGCCCAGCTCCACCACCCGGCCGCTGCTCGAAAAGACGCACATGAGCGGTTTTGCAACCGCAAAGAGGACAAATCCGCTAAACACCATCATGCCGACGGTCAGCGCAACAGAGAGCGCCGCGACGCGCTCAAATTTTTCCCTGTTTTGCTCCCCGAGGGAGGCGCCCACGAGCGCGGACGTTGCCGTGCGAAGCCCGTAGCCGGGAATATAAAAAATCGTCTCCGCCGTCACCGCGATGGAATGCGCCGCAAACACCGTCGTCCCCATGCCCGAGACGAGCCCCGCAAAAAAGACATAGCCAAGGCAGCTCACAAGGCTTGTGCCAAGCACCGGGAGGCTGAGCGCGGCGCCCTCCCGCAGGATCGCGCCGTCCACATGAAGCTCGCGCATCCGCCAGCGCAGATACCGGTTTTTCCGGTAGGCGATAAACATAAGCGTCCCCGAGAGCGTGTAGGAAATGGCGGAGGCGATCGCCGCGCCCCGCACGCCAAGCCCCGCCGCATAAATCAGCACATAGTTTAACCCGGCATTTAAAACATTGCAGAAAAGGCTGATGAACATCGGCAGCATCGTGTTCTGTGTCGCCCGGATCGCCGACGCAAACAGGGTGCTTCCCGTACGGAACAAAAGCGGCATACTGATGATGAAAAAGTAGGCGCTGGCCTCCCCCTGAACCGCTTTTTCCGCGCCCATCCACACCGGGATGTAAGGCGAAAGGACGAGCGCGAGCACGGTCAGTATCGTACCGCTCACAAGCGCCACGAGCATCACCTGCGAGGAGAGCGCGCGCATCCGCTCCTCCTCCCCCGCACCGTAGGCCCGTGAAATCATCGCGAGCACCGCCACGCCAAGCGCCCCCGCCAGGCTTCCGATCAGCCAGTTAATCGTCGTCGTCACACTGACCGCCGCCGTCGCCTGCTCTCCAAGCTGCCCCACCATCGCGGTATCCACGTACTGCAAAAGCGTCGCAAGTACCTCCTCCGCAACCGTCGGAAGCGAGAGCGTGGCCAAAAGCCTCAATATTTTTTTCCAGTCGTTCGTCCCGCAGCCCTTTGCCTGCTCCGTCGCTTTTTCTGCCATCATTACCATCTGCCGGTGTCCCGGTTACAGCTTGCTCATAATTTTTATATGCTTCTTCAGCACCTTATAGTAGCCGGTGCCCTGCTCCTGCCCGAACTTTTTCACGGCCTCCACGTTGAGCTTCTGAAGGTTTTTCTTCGGCTCGTCCATGTGATTGTAGATCTCCATCACCGCATCCGCCCCGGCCGCGTCCCTTCCCGCATGGTCAAGCGCCAGATTGAAGTAATTTTTCAGGCGCGCTTTTCGCTTTGGCAGATAGTTGTCCGAGAGATGCGCCAACTCCTGCCTGTGTTCCTTCATATAATAATAGATCTCGTCCCCGACCTCCTGGTCGTACATGCACACAAAGGCATCGTGGAAAAGCGTCAGCTTCGTGATCTGAACCGAACGGCTCAGCCGCTCGATATCGGCCAGAAATTCCGGCGTATCCTCCGGCTCCTCCTGATCCTCCACCACGCAGATCTCCTGATCCTGCTGCGCAATCTCCCGCCGCTTTTTTTCCTCCTCCCTGGCCTTGCGCTCCCTGCTTGTCCGCGCAAACTGCTTGCAGTCCGCACTCTTCATGCGGCGCACCGCAATCTCGCGCGCCACCCAGTATTTGACCGCCGCGTCAAAGCCGTTGTCGTTTGAGACGATGACAAACTCGCAGTTCGGCTCCGTGGCCACACGCGCGCCAAGCTCCGTCACAAGCTGGAAATCCAGCGCATTGCTTCCTTCCACACATTTGATCCAGCGGACAGGACGGTCCGTGAGGCGGGTCAGCTCAATCACACGCTCGTAGCTCATATGGGGGCTTCTCTCCGTATAAAAAACGAGAATCTCGTCATCCGGCTCCATATTCGTCGCGAGCTGTATCCACGCATCATTGACATTTTCGCTGTCCACCAGATAAATAGTGGGCTTTTTTTCTTCGTTCATAATTCATCTCCTATGTTTTTATCAAAAGTTACTATTCACGGCCCGGGAGGCCGCTCATAGTAACGGTTCGGGGCAATATTATGAATTTTGCTGCGCAAAAACCGCCCCTCACTCCTGAATCATGTTCTCACGGAACGCGCAGCCAGTGCGCGTTCCCGGGCCATGAATAGTAGCTATCAAAACGCTATGTATACTATATTAACACAAAAGTGTTGTGAAAATCCACCTCTAATGCTAGAATGTTTTTTATAGTGTAACAGTTCAGCCATCGACTGTAAGATGGGCGAATCATGCTTGCATGAATGAGCACGTCTCACAGTCGATGAGCGGAGCGCCCGATTATGAGCAAAGTTAGCTGCGTCAGCAGCGGGAAAGCAGCGTAGCTGCCTTTGCGAATGGCGCGGGCTGAACTGTTACTCTATAGCCTGACAGTTCAGCCATCGTCGCGGAAATGCGTGAGCCATACTTGCATGAATGAGCACATCTCACGGTCGATGAGCGGAGCTGTTACTTCACAACCGTTTCAGTCAGGAGGATTTTTATCGATATGAAGACAAATACCATATGCGTTCAGGGCGGCTACACCCCCGGCAACGGGGAGCCCCGCCAGATCCCCATCGTCCAGAGCACGACGTTCAAATACGATACGAGCGAGGACATGGGCAAGCTTTTTGACCTCGAGGCAAGCGGCTATTTTTATACCCGCCTGCAAAACCCGACCAATGACTACGTAGCCGCAAAGATTGCGCAGCTCGAGGGCGGCACGGCTGCGATGCTCACCTCGAGCGGACAGGCCGCAAACTTTTTCGCGCTGTTCAACATCTGCGAAAACGGCGATCACATCGTCTCCAGCAGCAGCATTTACGGCGGCACCTTCAATCTGATCTCCGTCACGATGAAGCGCATGGGCATCGACGTCACCTTCGTCCCGCCCACCGCCACCGAGGAGGAATTAAACGCCGCCTTCCGCCCGAACACGAAGGCGATGTTCGGCGAGACGATCGCAAACCCCGCGCTGACCGTGCTCGATATCGAGCTGTTCGCAAAGGTCGCGCACGCCCACGGCGTACCGCTCATCGTGGACAACACGTTTGCGACCCCCGTCGGCTGCCGTCCGTTTGAGTGGGGCGCGGACATCGTCACCCACTCCACCACCAAGTACATGGACGGCCACGGCGCGGGCGTGGGCGGCGCAATCGTCGACAGTGGGAAGTTCGACTGGATGGCGCACGCGGACAAATATCCGGGACTCACCACCCCCGACGAGAGCTACCACGGCATCACCTACGCCGAGCGCTTCGGAAACGAGGGCGCATTCATCACGAAATGTACCGCCCAGCTCATGCGCGACCTCGGCTCCATCCAGAGCCCCCAGAACGCATTTCTCTTAAATCTGGGCCTGGAGAGCCTGCACGTGCGCATGAAGCGCCACTGCGAGAACGGACAGGCGGTCGCGGAATACTTGAACGCGCACCCGAAGGTGGCCTACGTCAACTACTGCGGCCTGCCGGACGACCCCTACCACGCACTCGCTGAGAAATACCTTCCGAACGGGAGCTGCGGCGTCGTCTCCTTCGGGCTTGCAGGCGGACGCGAGGCCGCAAGCGTCTTCATGAAGAGCTTAAAGCTCGCGGCGATCGAGACGCACGTCGCAGACGCGCGCACCTGCTGCTTAAATCCCGCCTCCTCCACACACCGCCAGATGACGGACGAGCAGCTCAAGGAGGCCGGCGTGCCCGCAGAGCTTGTGCGCATCAGCATCGGCTTGGAGGATATCGAGGATCTGATCGCAGACCTCGCACAGGCACTGGATCAGTGCTGACAGACACAATTGTTTCGTCTTCGGCTTTACGATTACAGAATCCGGCCCATCCCAGGTTTACCAGGGAGGGTCGGATTCTCTGTTCAAATCCACGTATTCTTATGGACTTTGCAGCAGATGCCCCCGCTTCGCCTGGGCAGACCCTGCAAAGTCCCGGGCCCTGATGCCGCACTCTTATTCTACAGGCACAAACAGACCGAGCGCGCGCAGCTCATGATACAGCCGCGCGACGGGCAGCCCGACGACATTGTTATAATCGCCCGTGATGCCCTCGACAAACACCGCCGCATCGCTCTGAATGCCGTAGCCGCCCGCCTTGTCCAGACCGTCCGAGCAGCGCGCGTAGACTTCTGCCTCCGCCTCGCTCACCGGGTAAAAACGCACCTGCGTCGCCTGCACAAACGAATGGCACGCCGTTTCCCCTCCCGTCTCATACACGATCGCAACGCCCGTGTACACCTCGTGCGCACGATTTTGCAGCTGCATCATCATCTGTTTCATCTCTGCGCGATCCCGCGGCTTCCCGAGAATCCTCCCGTCCACCGCCACGACCGTATCCGCGCCGATCACGACCGCCTGCTCTCCCTCATGACGCGCCGCAACCTCCCTCGCCTTTTCCTCAGCCAGATTTTGCACGATCTCCTCCGGCCCCTCGCCGCACATGCGCTCCTCTCCCACCGCCGGGTCAACCGTAAACCGGATGCCAAGCTTCCCCAAAAGCTCCCGTCTGCGCGGGGATTTTGATGCCAGAATGTAGTTCATGAAACCTCTCCTCCGTCACTGTTTCCGCATAAGAAAAGGGTGCCAAGCGACCGACTTCGCACCCATATCATTTACGCCACTTCATTTTACTCTTTGATCTCGTCAATATCCGTGAGATTTACACCTGCCACGTTCAAAAAACTTTTCAAATACAAATATTCTTTCTTCAAACTGCCATAGGTTTCTGTCGCATTTTCCTTTCGCGCGATCAGCATATGCCTCTGAATCTTGATAAAATCCTCCATCGCTTTCTGTATAATTTCTAAATTTGTATTGGGCATCCTCCGCCATTTCCGATCATAAACCGCTGCACAAATATTTTTTTGATGGTTTTACGATTTCATCATAACATAGCTGAGGGATAAAGTCGAGGGGGGATTCACAGGACACCAAAACGGGTATCAGTTCAGCCTATGGGTTCACTATTACGAAGTTCCTGCATATTTTAGCTGAAGATGTTGCCAAAATCGTACAATATAGATATAATAATCGTACAGGGAAAGGAGTGGTCTCATGTCAGTTACGGCAACAGAATTGAAAAACAATCTCGGTAAATATCTGGTATTGTCCGCAACGGAGGATATTTTCATCACAAAGAATGGAAAGGTAGTGGCCAAGCTGACAAATCCATATCAGGACAGGGTGGAAACTGCAAAATCCTTATTTGGGA
>CAMTZV010000003.1 GCA_947086625.1 uncultured bacterium
TGCCCGCAGATTTCGGATCGGCGCCAAAGATCGCCCGGGCCGTCTCCGTCCGCCCGGCCCCCACAAGCCCCGCCAGCCCGAGGATCTCTCCCTTTCGCACCTGAAAGCTCACGTTTTTCAGCAGCGCCTGCGTACTAAGCCCGCGGATCTCCAAGGCGACCTCGCCAATCTCCTTCCTTATCTCCGGGAACTGCTCATCCAGGGAGCGCCCGACCATCATTCGGATCAGATCCGCCTGCGTGAGATCGGAAATTTGCTCTGTCCCCACATATTTTCCGTCCCGCATGACCGTCACGCGGTCGGCGAGCGCAAAGATCTCCTCCATACGGTGCGAGATATAGATAATGGCAACCCCTTTTTCCCGCAGCCTGCGGACAATGCCAAAAAGCGCGTCGATCTCCCGGTTCGTGAGCGGTGCGCTCGGCTCGTCCATGATGAGCACCTTCACATCGGAGGAAATTGTCTTTGCGATCTCGACGAGCTGCTGGTAGGCGACCGTGAGGTTTTTTACCTCCTCCGTCACATCCACGTCGATGCCGAATTCGTCCATCAACGCCTTCGCCTTCTCGTTCATCAGGCTCCGGCTGATCGCAGGCCCCCGCGTCAGCTTTTGCCCCAAAAAGACGTTTTCTGCGACGGAAAGCTCCGGAACGAGATTGAACTCCTGATAGATCACACCGATGCCAAGCTTTTTTGACAGGGCGGGCGTCATCGAATCGTAGCTTTTCCCGTCAAACAAAATGTTTCCGCCGTTTGCCTTTATCGCGCCGGAAACAACCTTGATGAGCGTTGATTTTCCCGCGCCGTTTTCTCCCATGAGCGCGTGAACCTCTCCCGGATAAACCGTGAGGTTCATCCGGTCTAAGGCCAGCACGCCGGGATATTTTTTCGTTACATTTCTTAATTCAAGAATCGGTTTCATGTAAGCTTCTCCCGTACTCTTTTGCCGAAACAGTTCAGCCCTCTTCCCTGTTCCGCTTCACTTTATTGATAGTCGGCTACATTTGCCTCCGTCACCGCCTGCAGATCAAACAGGCTGTCCTTCTCGAAATCCGAGCCGCTCAGCACATTTGCAGCGGTGATCACAAGCGCCTTTCCGGTTGCGGTCGGATTCTGGCTGACGGACACCTGATAGATCGTGGACTCGCCGATCAGCTTTAACGCCTCGTCGGTCGCGTCGATACCCGCGATCAGATATTTCTCCCTGTCGGTGAGACCTGCCGCCTTGAACGCCTGATAAGCGCCGAGCGCCGCTCCGTCAGACACGCCGCAGACTACCTTCAGATCCGGGTTGGCCTGAAGGAAGTTCTCGGTGTTCGTCATGCCCTCCTCCTGATCTGCCGCAGTCGCGTCCGCGACAAACACAACGTTGGGCGCATACTCTTTGACACCCTCCATGATGCCCTCCTTACGCGCAATGACGGATTCCATCAGATCGTAGTTGAGCGTCGCCGCCTGCACTTCCTCCTCCGTGCCGTACATCTCTGCAATCCGCTGTCCGACTGCGCAGCCCTGCGTATAGCCGAGCACGTATTCTTCGCAGCCGATATATGCGTCATAGCCGTCCACCTTTGACGTCAGGCAGACAACCGCGATGCCCTGCTCCTTTGCCTTTGCGATGACCGGAGCCGCCGCCTCCGCATCCACCGCACACACGATGATCGCGTTACAGCCCGCGGAGATAAAGTTTTCCAGCGCGTCGATCTGATTTGCCGAATCGCTGTCGCACGCGTTCGTCATCAGTGTATAGCCGTTCGCGTCGCATTCTGCCTGCGCCGCGTCTACGAGCTGAATAAAAAACTGCCCGGTCAGATTCAAAACGGAAATACCCATTTTGTAGCCCTCCCCGGAAGCCGCATCCCCCGCATCGTCCGCGCCGTCGTCTGCCGCCTTGTCATCCTCTGTCTTGTCGTCTGTCTCCTGTGAGGCATCCTGTTTGTCGTCCGCCGACTGTGAAGCATCCTGCTTGTCGTCCGCAGAACCGCAGCCCGCAAAAACAGTCGCCGCCATCGTGAGGCTAAGCACCAATGCCAATACTTTCTTTTTCATCGTTTGTCCTCCTTTGTTTTCCCATTGCTCTTTTTGGGAACGTTCCCTAAAAATTGCCTGAAAAAACGTTCCCTTGTTTATGCAGCAGGTTCGTTTTGGGAACGTTCCCTTGTTTCACTTTCTATCTTACATAGTCCACCATTATCTGTCAATAGCTTTTGTATTTTTCCATATTTTGCACAATTTAAAAGCGGTTTTTTCAGCAATAAATCACAAGAGCCGGGGATACCCCCGGCTCTTGTCTCATACCTGATTATCGGATCGTCACTTTTTTGATGTTGCTGAACGCGCCGTAATATTTCTTCCCGTCCACAACAATATAGCTGCGGATCTTGTAGTAGTAGGTGCCGCGCTTTAAGTTTGTGTTGCGGCAGGCCGTCGTCTTGTTTGTCGTAAATGTTCCGATGCGGCTGTAGCCGGACGATTTTTTCTTCGAGCGGTAAATCTCGTAGCCCTTCACGTTCCCGTGCTTCGTCCAGACAAGCGCCGCGCTGTTCCCACTCGCCTTCGCGCTTTTTAAGTTCTGCTTTTTCGGCTTGATGACAAACGTCGCCTTTTTCGTACCGCTGTAGTAGCCCATGCCGTAAACGACAACGGTCGCCTTGCCGGGCTTTGTGTTGTTGCGGTATTCCACCTCAAAATCCTCGCCCTCCTCGAGCTCGTCGCCGTTCAGCTTCACCGTCACATTCGGCTCCCGCTCGTCGCCGTTGTACGTCACGTTCGACACCTTCACGGTTGCGGATGAAAGGCTCGCCTGTGTGATCTTAAAGGTCACGCTCGTGCTGCCCTTATAGCTTCCCGCGCCGGTGATGACGACGGTCGCCGTTCCGGGCTGGCGGTTGTTCTGATAGCTCAGTGTATAATCGACATTTTCCCGCAGCACCGTTCCCCCGAGCGTCACCTGAACCTGCGGGCGTACCTCGCTTCCGGTGTAACGCTGGTTTGGGATACTCTTGACCGTTGCGTAGCTTAAATTCCGGTCAATGATACGGAATGTCGCTGTCTTTGTGCCGGTATAGCTTCCTCTTCCGTTGATCGTGAGGACCGCGGTACCGATATTCCGGTTGTTCTGGTAGCTGACGCTGTAGTCCAGATTCTGAATCAGAATCTGGTTGTTCAGCCGTACCGTAGGCTGCGGCATAATGTTCGACCCGGTATAGAGCTGATCCGGAATCGCGTCGATCACCGCCGCATACAGGCTCGGCCCGATAATGCGGAACGTCACGGTCTTTGTGCCGCTGTAGGAATTGATCCCGGTGATGACAATGCTCGCCGTGCCCACGTTGGTGTTATTCTGATACGTGACGTTGTAGTCCGTCCCCTGCTGCAGCACACGGTTATCCATATACACCGTAAACGACGGATAGATCGGGCTGCCCGTGTAGGTCTGATCCTGGATCGGGTAAACCGTGGCGTTCGCGATCGTGGGCGTCACAATGCTGAAATTTGCCTGCGCGCTGTAGCCGCTGTAGGCGCCTTTTCCGGTTACCCTCACATACGCCGTCTTTGTGCCCTTCTGAGTGTTATACTGGTATTCTGCCGTGTAGTCCGTATTTGCCGAGAGCACCTTATTGCCCACACGCACCGTCAGAGGCGGCTGAATGGCATAGCCCGTATAGTTCTGATCCGGGATCGCATCGATCGTCATCGTCGGCTTCGAAACGTTGACGGTGATGTCTGCTGCCTTATATGTACCATAGGAAATATGAACCGTCGTCTTCCCCGGCCCTACCGCTTTGATCGGCGTGCCCTCAACCAAAGCGACCGCGGCGTTGTCCGACGTTCCACCCAGTGTACCGTCCGCCACGACCGGGCAGTCGCCAGCGGGCTGATGCCCACTGATCTGTGCGGATATCGTTGCATTTGCAAAGCTTCTGGTATCCCCAACGCTTAAATTAAGCGACGTATCCAGACCTGTATTTACTTTTTTCGTAACAGCTCCGTTGACGTTGACATCAACATTGCGGACTCCGCTTGAATTGGAACCCGGCGGCAAAGTGCTCCCTGTATTAGAAAACACTGCCACCCAGTAATCAAATCCATTATAGGCAACATGGCCAGGTCCCATTTTCGTATAGTTCGCGTTCAGCATATTAGTATTGCTCTGTGAATTTGGTGTTGCCCATTGGCGGCAGATATCGGCCATATCTGACCCGCTTCTTCCATATCCAATATTCTCTGCACTATTGCCTGATGCAGAACTATTGTATACAAGCGCGACCTCAGCCGCACGTGTCATGGCTACACTTTCCAGCCCCGTGTCATACTCAAGACTGACCGCCACCGCGCTCGGTGATGCTGCCTGCGCCGTTCGATCTCTGTAGTCATTCACCCACGTCAGCATACTCTGTGCGTCCGACTGCTTGTACTCCACCTGTATGGTGACTTTTTCCGCCGCCTTCACCGGTTGTATGTTCCCAACCGGGAGCATGGCGATCGTCAGCACGACTGCCAGTATGCGTTTCCAAATTGCTGCTCTTTTTTCCTTCATCCTTCGCTCCCACCTCTCGATAGAATTTATATTTACTATTATAACTCCGAAAATAGCAGAAAACAACCTATTTTCTCTTTCGTATTCAATCAAATTATGATATTATGTTACTGTTCACACCCGAGCCACGCGCTTGCTGCGGGGCTACGGGAGAACATGATTCAGACAGCAGTTTGGACTTCGCGAAGCGACTTTTCATGTCCAAACTGCCCGTTACTGGTCACAGCGTGAACAGTAACAATATTATTAGTGATAGTTCAGATGTCTTCACTGTGAAACATTTTTATGCAAACGGAGTCAAAAGATGAAAAGAAAGCTTACGCTGCGACACGTATACGCGATATTTTTGTGCATTCATCTCGCACTGCTTCTCGTCGCCGGTTTTGTTGTCCGGGACGACATGTTTTATCCGGCCGAGGAAAGCTCTGCGACGGCCTTCTCCCCAGACAGCCACGAAAAGACTGCCGACGGCGCGCAGCTCTATACCTTTGCGCCCGGTGAAAACCAGTCGGACTACTACCTGATGTTTTACACGAACCATCAGGAGGTCGAAGTGCGCGCGGACGGCGCGCTCATCTATGCGCGCAAAAAGACGAGCACGATCTTCGGCCACACGACGGGCGCGGTCTGGAATCTCGTTGCTATCCCGCGCGATACGGGCGAGATTACAGTCATGACCCGCGCGGCTTATCCGTCCGGCATGGACAATGCGCACGTTTTTTATAAGGGAAACGGCGTCGACATGATCCGTGAGATGGTTCACGCCTCGTTCATTTCCATCGGCGTCTGCGTCCTGCTCGTGCTCGTGGGCATCTGCATGATTATCTACTGGCTCCTGTTCTGTATGCGCACGCATGTCGCAAGGGAGCTGCTCTACATGGGAACCCTCGTGCTTCTCATGGGAGCGTGGGCGTTTACGGAGGAGCGCTTTGTCATGGTTCTCTTTGCAAACCGCGCGTTCGCCTCCTATCTGACGTACGTCATTCTGATGCTCATGGGCGTGACCTTCATGCTCTTTTTGAACCAGTACAACGGCGCTAAAAACCATATATTTATCAGGCTGCTCGCGTGGTTCGGCTTCGGCGGCATGACGCTCATGTCGCTGCTGCAGGCGTTTGGCATCGCCGACTTTAAGCAGACCGTGATCGTCGTACATATCGTCCTCGTCTGTGACCTGCTCTATCTTCTGATCAACGTGATCCGCAACCGGCGCAACCGGCGGAGCAGGCGAAGTCTCATCCTCAACGCCGCGGGACTGTTCGTCGTCGCGCTCTCGATCGGCTTCGAGCTGTACGCCTACTACAAAAAGATCAACAACATGCAGGTTTACGGGATGCTCGGGCTTCTCATCTACATTATCATTCTCGGCCTCGAGATCAGCGCCGACGCGTTCGACAAAATCGAGGAAATCCGCAAGGCCGAGATTTACAGGGAGCTCGCGGAAAAGGATATCCTCACGCAGTGCTTTAACCGCAACGCCTACAACGAGGCGATCCAAAAGGATTTTGCCATCAACAATACATACCTCATCATGTTCGACCTCAACAACCTGAAAAAGTGCAACGACACGCTCGGGCACATGGAAGGCGACCGCTATCTGACCGACTCCGCCGAGCTCATCAAACGCATTTTCGGCGACTATGGGAACGTGTACCGCATCGGCGGCGACGAGTTCTGTATTATTATGGAAAATACGTCGGAAAAGGAGATCTGCGCACTGACCGAAAAGCTCCGGCATGAGGAGGAGCTCTACAACCGGCATTCCGGGAAGGTTCGCATGCAGATCGCAACCGGCTACGCCAAATACGAGAGCGCAATGGACGCGAACCTCGATCAGACACGCTGCCGGGCGGACGAGCACATGTATGAAAATAAGAAACAGCTAAAAGCAGCCGCCGGACTATCCCCGACGGAGCGTTAAAACGGCGGGGTTTACACACAACCCCGCCGCACATGCCGCCAGCCCTCAGCCCGTTACCAGCGGCAAAATATATGTCGTCCACGCATAGGAAACCGGCATGGCGATCACCATCGCCGGAATCATATCCGCGATCGGAAATTCCTTCACCTTTATCATGCGAAAGCCCGTTGCAAGCAGCAGAACGCCGCCGCACGCTTTAAAATCGTTGATCATAGCCGGGCTGCAAAACGGATAGATGATACCCGCCATATAAAACAGCAGCAGAAAAATAACGGCCTGCGGAATTGCGATAAAGCTCACCACCATGCCCAGTGCACAGGCAAAAATGAGTGCTGTCGGCAGATCCAGGATTGATTTTGCCAGCAAAATGCTGTGATCCCCTGTCATACCTGAGACGATGCTTCCGTAAATCCCTGTTCCGCTGGCGCAAAACAACACGATCACCGTGACCAGCGTCATCTCATATGCTTCCCTGCTAAGCCCGGAGCCGGACATACGCTTTTCACCCAGGAAACGGCTGATCCCGCGCTGCATCAGCATTGCCCCCGCAGTGATCCGCTCCCCCAGATGAATGACCAGTCCAAGCGATGTGCCGGCGATCACCGATAGAATCACCGCCGGCATATTTTCCATCAGTACAATCGAGCCGATACCCATTGTCATCGCACACGCGCCAAAAACCGTATTCAAACCGTTCTTAAACGATTCGCTGAGCCGCGGCCCGACGAGCGTCCCGATGATACCCCCTGAAATGACTGCCAGTACATTTAGAATCACTCCGATCGGCATCCTTCATTCCCTCCTCGTTCTTTGCATTTGTCAGCAACGGTTTCGCCCGTTTTACCGTCAACGGTTAAACGGCTGCCGTCAATTTCTCAATCGCCGCACGAATACGCGCAACGGTTTCCTCCCTGCCGAGCACCTCCATCAGCTCGGTCGCGCCGCCGGGTGTCGTCTGCTTACCGGAAACTGCCGTTCGGATGGGCCACATGACGTAGCCGTTTTTCACGCCCTTGTCCGCCACGTAGGCGGACAGCAGCGCATAGAGCGCGTCGTTGCTGTAATCGTCCTGCGCCTCCAGCCGCGGAAGAAGCTCTGTCAGAACCGCCAGCGACGTCTCTGCGTTTGTCTTCATCTTTTTATGCGTATACATTGAAATGTCATAATCCGGCACCGCGTCAAAAAAGTCGATATGCTCCCTGATATCCGTCAAAACCTCGATGCGCGTCTTTACCATCCGCGCGATTTTTTTCAGGTCAAAATCCTTCGTGACGACCTCGCGGATGACAGGCTGTGCCATCGCAAAAAAGCGCTCCTCTTCCATCGCCTTGAAATACTCGCCGTTCATCCACTTTAGCTTTACCATGTCGAACACGGCGGGCGACTTGCTGATATGCTTATAGTCAAACGCCTCCACAAGCTCGTCGAGCGTAAAGATCTCCCGGTTATCGCTCGGGCTCCAGCCAAGCAGCGCCACAAAGTTGACGACCGCCTCCGACAAAAAGCCCTGCTCGATCAGATCCTCATAGGAGCTGTGGCCGCTGCGCTTCGAGAGCTTCTGGTGCTCCTCGTTGACGATGAGCGGACAGTGGATATACTTCGGCTCCTCCCAGCCGAACGCCTTGTAGAGAATCGTATACTTCGGCGCGGATGAGAGGTACTCACAGCCGCGGATAACGTGCGTGATCCCCATGAGATGGTCGTCCACAACATTCGCGAAATTGTACGTCGGATAGCCGTCGGACTTGATGAGGATCATGTCGTCCATCTCCTCGTTGGGTGCGGAAATATCGCCGTAGATCTCGTCGTGAAACGTCGTCGTCCCCTCGGTTGGCATGTTGGCGCGGATGACGTAGGGCTTTCCCGCCGCAAGGTTCGCCTCGATCTCCTCCTTCGACAGGTGCAGACAGTGCTTGTCATACATCATGATCTCCTTGCCGGCTACCTCCCGGCGCAGAGAATCGATGCGCTCCTTATCGCAGAAGCAGTAATAAGCGGCTCCCTTTTCGATCAGCTGCTTCGCGTAGTCCATGTACAGGCCGCTCTTACAGCGCTCGCTCTGCACGTAAGGGCCGACGCCGCCGTCCTTGTCCGGCCCCTCGTCATGCTTCAGGCCGGTCTTTTCCAGCGTGCGGTAAATGATGTCAAGCGCTTCCTCAAAAAAGCGCTCCTGATCGGTGTCCTCTATCCTCAAAATAAACTCGCCGCCCGCGTGCTTCGCAATCAGATACGTGTAGAGCGCCGTGCGCAGATTGCCCACGTGCATCCTTCCGGTCGGGCTGGGGGCAAACCTTGTCCTTACTTTTTCCATTGTCTCTCTCCTTTTTGCTCGTCGTCATTTCTATATTGAAAGGCATATCAATTATACAACCCCGCGCGCGTTTGCACAAGTCAAAAACATCGACCGGGCAGGGAAGACTGCGGGCCTGCGCATAAAAAAAGCGCCGCATCGTACATATCTGTAGCAACACGGCGCCTTTACGGAATCTCGATTGTCTGGTTCATGTTTCGTTTGTACCTCCTTAGCAATATGCCTGAAAGCTTTGGTTTTCTTCCATTGGCATTTTCGGCACTTCGTTTAACTTCATCTGAAATACCATGTGGAAGGACTGTTCCTTCTTTTCCTCCTGCCGGTTCTGCTGCCCCTTCGGCGGAAAATACTGAATCCTTGTGACTGCCCCTACGGGAATGATTGATTGATAACTTTTCTCGTACCTTGCGATGGCCACCTTCTTTCTTTTCATAGTTCGATGCATCGGTAGAACTTTATATGTGAAAGAGACGTCCCGGCCGCTCACCGGCATCGCAGCTACAAGACTTCTTTGTCTCTGTTGCACTATTTATCGGATATTTTGCATAAAACTTTATAGTTTTCTGAAAATTGATGCAAAAAATTTCGGGCAGCAAACCGGATGCGTAAAGCACGTCTGCCCGGCCCGCTGCCCATACTTCTTCCTATTTAAGTAACGCCTCCACCAGCGCGTCCATCTGCGCCTCGGAATCCGCGTTTAACGTCGAGCGGATTGTAACCGTCGGCTCCAAAAGCGTAATCTCCTTCATACCCTCAAACATGGCGCGCATCTGCTTTCCCGATGCAGGCGCCCAGGTGCCGTTTTCCACAAAGCCGACCGTGCGCTTCTGGTAAGCCTTTGCCTTCAGATGATGGATGAAGTCCTCCATCACCGGAAACAGCCCCGCGTCATACGTCGGGCAGCAAACGACGAGACGGTCGTAGCGGAACGCGTCCTCCACCGCCTCGGCCATATCGTCCCGTGTCAGATCGGTGAACGCCACCTTCAGGTCGGTCTTTGCCTGCAATTTCTCCACAAGCTTTTCGGCCGCAGCCTTCGTGTTGCCGTGGATGGACGCCGACGCCACGAAAATGCCCTGATCCTCCGGCTCGTAGCTGCTCCATGTCTGGTATTTGCCGATATAGTAGTCTAAATTCTCCTTCAGGATTGGGCCGTGGAGCGGGCAGATCGTCTGAATGTCGAGCTTTGCCGCTTTCTTTAACAGTGCCTGTACGGAAGCGCCGTATTTTCCGACAATATTAAAGTAGTAGCGCCGTGCCTCGCACGCCCAGTCCTCCTCGGTATCGAGGGCGCCGAACTTGCCGAAGCCGTCCGCGGAGAAGAGCACCTTCTCGCTCGACTCATAAGTAACCATAACCTCGGGCCAGTGCACCATCGGGGCCATCACAAACGTCAGCGTATGGCTGCCGAGCGAGAGCGTCTCCCCCTCCGCGACCGTCACGCTGCGTCCCGCGAAGTCCGTGCCGAAAAACTGCTTCATCATCGGGAATGTCTTTGCGTTTGCCACGATCTGCATGTCCGGGTATTTCTCCGCTGCCTTTGCGATGTTTGCCGCGTGATCCGGCTCCATATGGGAGACGCCTGCGCGCGCGTCAACCGTGTCCATCACCGCGATCTTCTCGTCGAGGATCACGTAGGAATTATAGGAAACTCCGTTTGGAATGATATACTGGCTCTCGAACAGGTCGAGCGTCTTGTCGTCCACACCGATGTAAATGATATTTTCTGAAATAGTTGTGTCTTTCATTACACATATCCTCCTGTGATTTTCTGTCTGTGTATGCGCTACCTCCCATCTCAGCGGCACTCCGCCGATGACAGGCGAGACATACGCCGTCCATATATTACCACGATTAAAGTTCCTTGTAAATACGGTTTGTGGTGGCTTTTCCCGAATTTGACAGCCGTTTAGCCGTCGGACTTGCGCAGCGCCGGCCTATTTCCAGCGCAGCCCCCGCAAATAGCTTTTTTGCTCCGGCGTAATACGACTGCTCTCCACGGCCTTCTGGATCGCCTTGTTGTGACGCCACTGGGCGAGCCGTCGTTCCTCGATGTAGGGGATGACTGCCTCCCACTGTTTGGCGAGCGCCGTCGCAAAATACCACGCCACCATCATATTCACGTAATATTCATCCGATTCCACCGCCGCCACAAGCGCCGGGTACTCCGGCGAAAATGCATCGTCCAGATAAAACCGCATGAGCATCCCGATCGCAAAGCGCACCGTGTACGTCTCCCCCGTATCCATCCAGAGCCGCAGCTGCGTGAGAAGCCCGGGCAAGTGCTTCCCAAACACCTTTGGCGAGGGCATGTCGCACGTCGCCCAGTTGTCCACAAAGGGCAGAAAGCGGTTCCACTGCGCGATGCAGGCGTCAAAGTCCTTCACCTGCTCCAGCAAAAATCCGTGCAGGTTGTTTTCCTCATAATAATAGTGGGGAAGCTCCTCCAGAAAGACAGACGCTTCTTCTGTCTTCGCAAGCTGCTTTGCATATTTCCGAAGCTGCGGTGTGCGCACACCGATGATCCTCTCTGGGGCAATGTTCGGGATCAGCTTGCTGTGAAATTCCCGGTAATCCGCGTCCTGCATGGCAAACAGCTCCTCCCGGATGCGCCGGATTGTATCTTTTTCCTCCATAAACCCCTCCTAGTCTGTCGTCATATCGATGCGCCGCAGCTTTTCAAAAAGCAGATCCTCCGCCGCCGGCTCGTCCTGTGCCTGTTCGATCTGCTGACGGATCTCAAGCATCTGCGCGTCCACCTCTGCAATCTGCGTCGCGCAGCGCGTCAGCTTCGCGACGATGTCCTGCTGGTTCGGCAGCTCCTTTTTGTATTTGATCTGGTGCTCAAGGCTCGCCCAGAAGTCCATCGCGATGGTCCGAATCTGAACTTCAACCTTCATCTCACGCGTCTGGTCGGAGAAAAAGACCGGCACGCTCACAATCATATGATAGCTTCGGTAGCCGTTTGGCTTTGGATTTTTTATGTAATCCTTCAAATTGATGACCGTGATATCGTCCTGCTTCGCCAGTGCCTCCGCAAGCCGGTAGATATCGTCTATGTAATGACAGATCACCCGGATGCCCGCCACGTCATGCAGGTATTTGTTGACGTTTTCCGGCGAAAAGGAGACGTTCAGCCGATCAAGCTTTTCGATGATGCTCGCGCTGCTCTTTAAGCGCGACGTAATCGACGCGATGGGATTGCGCTGGTAGCGCACGTTAAACTCAGAATTGAGCACGTCGAATTTTGTCCGCACCTCCTTAATCGCGCAGCTGTACATCATGCGAAGCTCCCGGTAGTCCACCACGGTTCCGGCCAGCTTCATCGCCTGATCGAAGATGCTTTTATCCACAACAGGCACCATGAGCAGCGGATTGTCCCCCACGCCTGCATGTTCCTCGTTAATCGGCAAAAAATCGTTTCTCATTGGCAATTCCATCCTTTTCATTTTTCCCGTTTTGGGCTATACTATATGGTAGAAAAACGTACAGATCCCCCGCCGTGCCTCCGGCAGGTATCTGAAAATTATAACATGAAATTGTGTCAATAGAATGAACATTCACCATTTGGAAAGGAGTTTTTGTATGGACATGTATAAGATCATCAGAATCGTCATCGGCGCGGCGCTGGCCGTCGCGGGCGTTTACTGCATCCTCTCTCCCTCCACCACAATCGCGGTGATGGCATGGATCGTCGGCCTTTTTATGGTCGTCCACGCCCTCAGCAAAATCGGCGTCTGGAAGGAGCGCAAGGCGCTCGGCTTCGCGGAAAACTACGAGCTGATCGGCGCAGTGATCTCTCTGCTGTTCGGCGCGGCGCTCATCATCAGCAATTTTTTTCAGGCGCTCGTCGGCA
>CAMTZV010000004.1 GCA_947086625.1 uncultured bacterium
TAGCCGGAGGGAAAGGCAGATGGAGTACAAGGTAGGAGATATCGTAACGTTAAAGAAAGGGCACCCCTGTGGGAGCCGTGACTGGAAAATCCTTCGGGTGGGCGCGGATTTCCGATTAGAATGCATGGGCTGCGGGCATCAGGTAATGATGGCCCGCAGGCTGGTGGAGAAAAATACGAAGGGACTGAAGTGATGAAAAGAAAAATGGCAGTTACGAGTAGATTTTCCGCAAAATACCTTGCATGTCCCGCCAATTCGTGGTAAAATACATGTTCGTGAACTATGATTCCTTGCTCATTCCATGTGATACCTGCGGGTAGGAAAAAGTGAATGGGCCAGAGACCAAAAGGAGGTAAAAACGATGCACAAATATGAATTAGCGCTCGTTGTAAATGCCAGGATCGAAGACGATGCCAGAACTGCCGTTGTGGAAAAGGCGAAGGAGTATGTAACTCGCGCGGGCGGTACGATTACTGACGTTGAGGACTGGGGCAAGAAGAAGTTAGCCTATGACATCCAGAAGATGGGTGAGGGCTTCTACTACTTTATCCACTTTGATGCAGAGGCAACTGCACCGGCAGAGCTTGAGAGACATGTCCGCATCATGGACAACGTTCTTCGTTTCTTGTGTGTGAGAACCGACGAGAAATAGAATAGGAGAACCGAATGAACAAGGTTATTTTAATGGGTCGGCTGACCCGTGACCCCGAGGTGCGTTATTCGCAGGGGGAAAACGCAACCGCTGTTGCCCGGTATACATTGGCGGTCGACCGCCGCTTCAGCCGTAATAACGGAAACGGCGACCAGCAGACCGCCGATTTTATCCAGTGTGTGGCTTTTGGCCGCTCCGGCGAGTTTGCAGAAAAGTATTTTCACAAGGGCATCAAGGTTGTTGTGACCGGCAGGATCCAGACCGGCTCCTACACGAACCGGGACGGTCAGAAGGTATATACGACCGACGTCGTGGTGGAGGATCAGGAATTTGCCGAAAGTAAAAGTGTCAGCCAGCAGAACAGCGGCGGAGGATATTCCGCTCCGGCGGAGCGCCCCTCACCGATGGATGCAGGCGACGGCTTCATGAACATTCCCGACGGAATCGACGAAGAATTGCCGTTTAACTAAAAATTAAAGGAGGTAGAGAGCTATGCCTTACAATAAGAGTGACAGAGACGGCGCTCCCGCAAAGAGACGCCCGATGCACAGAAGGAAAAAGGTATGCGTATTCTGTGGAAAAGATAACGTGATCGACTACAAGGACACGAACAAGTTAAAGAGATACATCTCTGAGAGAGGTAAGATCCTTCCGAGAAGGATCACCGGAAACTGTGCAAAGCACCAGCGCGCGCTGACCGTTGCCATCAAGCGGGCACGTCACGTGGCATTGATGCCTTACGTTCAGGATTAAGAGAAAGAAAAAGCCCGGCGGACTTTGTTCGCCGGGTCTTTTTATGCGCAGGCCCGCATAGGGAAATTTGCTGCTAAAGCAGCATGCGGGCCGCGCGGCGAGCAGGGAGAAAATCTTCCCTGCTCGATTGCGCAGGCCGTTCACCGTTCCATATTCGCAAATTTTGTATATTCCGGCAGCCAGACAAGGTTCACCGTTCCGATGGGGCCGTTTCTCTGCTTGGCGATAATGATCTCGGCGATGCCCTTGTTGTCGGTGTCCTTGTTGTAGTAGTCGTCACGGTAGATAAACATGACCACGTCGGCATCCTGCTCGATGGCGCCGGACTCGCGCAGATCGGAGAGCATCGGACGGTGATCCGGGCGCTGCTCCACGGCGCGGGAGAGCTGCGAGAGCGCAATGACGGGTACGTTTAACTCGCGGGCAAGTCCCTTTAAGGCGCGGGAGATATCGGAGATCTCCTGCTGTCTGGAGTCGGACGAGCGACGGCTGCTGCCGCTCATGAGCTGTAAGTAATCGATGATGATGAGCTTGAGATCATGTTCAAGCTTGTATTTGCGGCATTTGCTGCGAAGCTCCGGGACGGAAATGCCGGGCGTGTCGTCGATGATGAGCTTTGACTGCCCTACGGTCCCGGCGCCCTCAATGAGCTTTTCCCAGTCCGTATCCGTCAGGTCGCCGGAGCGCAGCTTCTGCGCGTCCACTCGCGATTCGAGGGAAAAAAGACGGTTCACAAGCTGCTCCTTTGACATCTCAAGGCTGAAGATCGCGGTGCACAGATCGCTGTGAAACGCGACGTACTGTGCAATATTTAAAACAAAAGCAGTTTTCCCCATGGACGGACGGGCCGCAATGAGCACGAGGTCGGAGGGCTGCAAGCCTGCGGTTCTGTAATCCAGATCCAGAAAGCCGGTGGCGATACCGGTCACATTCCCCTGCATTTTTGATGCCTTCTCGATGCGGTCAAGCGCGTTTAACACGACCTGTTTGATCGGTACGAAATCATCTCCGCTGTTATTTTGCAGCAGGTCAAAAATTTTTTTCTCGGTCTGCTCGAGTATGACCTCGACGGATTCCACGCCCTGATAGCAATCGTTGGCGATTCCTTCGGTCGTTTTAATCATGCGCCGCAGCAGGGATTTGTCCCTGACGATCTTCGCGTAATACTTCGCATTTGCCGAGGTGGGAAGCGCGTCATAGAGATCCCTCACGTATTCCAGAGAGCTGATCTCGGGCGGCGCATCCTTTTCCCGCAGCTTATTCTGCAGCGTTGTCAGATCTACCGGCTCATGTGCGTTTAAAAGCTCCACCATCGCCTCGAAGAGCAAGCCGTACTGCTGGTGATAAAAATCCTCTTTGACGAGCAGCTCGGATGCAGTCAGGATCGCGTCGCGGTCCATGATCATGGAACCGATCAGCGACTGCTCGGCTTCCAGAGAATTTGGCATGATGCGCTTGATGAGCGCTTCTTCTTCCGGCATAGCCCCTTACTCCTCTGAGACGTGTACGGTAAAGCTTCCGGTCACGCTCGGATGCAGCTTAATCTGGATTTCATAGGTTCCAAGCGCTTTGATGGGATCCCTTAAGACCATTTTTTTCTTGTCAAGCTCCATGCCAAGCTGCTTTTTAGCGGCTTCCGCGATCTCCTTCGTGGAGATGGAGCCAAACGTCCGTCCGCCCTCGCCGGCCTTCATCTTCAGCTCGACCTTTTTGTCCTTCAGCTGCTCTGCGAGCGCCTGCGCCGCCTCAAGATTTTCCTGTGCCACCTTCTCGGCATGCTTGTTCTGAAGCTTTAAGTCGTTTAAATTTTTGCCTGTTGCCTCAACGCCGAGCTTTTTCGGCAGGATCATGTTCCTGGCGTAGCCGTCGCTCACCGTCACGATCTCACCCTTTTTTCCGAGTGACTTTACATCCTCCAATAAAATGACTTTCATATCTTAATGTCTCCTTCCTCTATCATCTTGTCGATTGTCTGCTGCAGCATCCGCTTTACTTCGGAAACCGTGTAGTGCTCAAGCTGTGCGCCCGCGATCGTCAGATGCCCGCCGCCGCCTAAGGGCTCCATGATGAGCTGGACGTTGATCTCGTCGATGGAGCGGGAGCTGATGTAAACCTTTCCTTTATACTCCGTCAGGACGAAGGACGCCTTGATGCCCGTAATGTTTAAAAGCTCGTTTGCCGCCTGCGCGCCGACGATCGTCGGGCTTTCGATGTTGTCGGTCGGGCAGATAGAGATCGCAAAGGCGTCGCGGTAAACCTCCGCGTGCCGGACGACCTCGGCGCGCGCCTTGTAGTCGCTCATGTCGTTGCGCAGCATCTTGCGCACCCGGGTGACCTCCGCGCCGCAGCGCTTTAGGTAGGCCGCGGCCTCAAACGTGCGCACGCCGGTCTTTGCCATAAAGTTGTTCGTGTCGATCAGGATGCCCGCGTAAATGCTGTCCGCCTCCTGCGGCGCCAGCTTGATGCTCTCCGTAAAATACTGCAATACCTCGGCCACCATCTCGCATGCGGAGGAGGCGTAGGGCTCGATATAGGAGAGGGCGGGATTCTCGATCACGTCATTTGACTGTCTGTGGTGGTCAAATACGACAATATTCTTTGTCATTCTCAATATTTCGGGACATTCTGTGTTGTTTGGCCGGTTCGTGTCGACGACCATGACAACCGTGTTTGGCGTGCAGACCTCAATCGCCTGCTCGCGGGTTAAAAAGATATCGGGCGGATAACCGTCCTCCTCGCGAAAGCGCTCCCGGAATGGCCGAAGCGTGGAGCTCACCGTGTTTAAGACGATCTGCACCTTCTTGTCAAGCGTGCGTGCGGCACAGTAGATGCCGATGGCCGCGCCGAAGGAATCCATATCGCTGATCTGATGTCCCATGACGATGACCCGTTCCTTGCTCTCGATGATGCCGCGCAGTGCGTGTGCCTTGACCCGGGCTTTTACACGGGTATTTTTCTCGACCTGCTGTGCCTTGCCTCCGAAGTAGGTGACCTTTTCACCCTCACGCAGAACGACCTGATCGCCGCCGCGCCCGAGGGCAAGGTCGATGGCCATGCGCGAATACTCGTTGTTCTGTGCGTAGGTGCTTCCGGTATCGCCGATCCCCATGCTTAATGTCACGGACATCGTGTTTCCGACCTTGACGGTCTTTACGTCGTCGAGGACGCTGAATTTATCCTCGCACAGCTCCTTTAAATATTCGTGGCGGAACACCGCAAAATATTTATCCTTCTCCGTTTTGCGCACGAGCGCGTCTACTTTGGAAAAGTAAGCATTTACCTTTCGGTCGATAAGCGCCACGAGCAGAGAGCGCTTGACGTCCTCGATGCTCTCGAGCGCTTCGTCGTAGTTATCGATGTAGATCTGTGCGACGACCATTTTCTGATCTTCGTTCTGCTGAATGTAACGGTTCAGCTCTGTCTCGTCAAAAAAGTAGACTGCAGTGAGGTAGTTGCGGTCGCTGTCTGTCTCGATGATCCCGGTCTCTCCGACGATCGCGTCGAAATGGATCCGGCTCATGGACACGCGCAGACATTTTTCTTCAAGCGTCAGATTCAGCGTCAGCGTTTCATTGGCCTGTAAAAGCTCCTTTGTGATGGACGGAAACAGCGAGGTGATGGATTTGTGATAGGTCTTATCCCTGCCGGTCATCTGTTCAAAGCGGTTGTTGACCCACCAGATCTTGCCGTTGCTGTCTAAGAGCGCATAGGCGATCTCAAATTCATTGAGCAGCTTTTTCTGCACGGTGCCGTACTGAGTGGCAAAATTTATGAGCTCGTTTGCCAGCAGCGGCCGGTTGCGGTAATAGGACGCAATGACGACGACTGCGTATACGATCGTAAAAAGGCTGATACAGCTCCCCGCCTTTTGATCGATCAGATAAAACGGGACGCCCAGCAGCACGAGTACAAATATCAGATACAGGGGCGCACACAGATAATTGCGCAGCCTGCCTTTAAATTTAATCGATCGATTACTCATGGATCCTCCTGTAAAATCGCTGCACCGGATTGGCTTGTAACCAGAGCATGGCGATTCGGTATTCGGCGTCAGGCCGGAATTGTTACCATTATAACATACCCGCGCAATTTTTTCACTCTTTTTTGTGAATCGGTTAGGCCCGCGGTAACTATTCAGCCTGCAACTGCGCCCCTGCTGCGCAGTTAGCAGCCAGCAACGTAAAACAGCCAGAAATCCGCCCCTTTGCCGCAGGCAAACTCCGAATGGGGCGGATTTCGTAACTATGAAGCCGTAGGCTGAATAGTTACGGCCCGCGTTTGTCGAAACCTGCGGTGAAAAAAGATTGTGCCTTTTTTTAAGGTTGTCTATAATGGAAATATAACATATATAAAAGGAGGTCGATCAGTTGGAACAGGTACGTTATATGATTTCCGACGCCGCAAATATTGTGGCGGTGGAGTCTCATGTATTACGTTACTGGGAAGATGAATTAGAGCTGACGGTGCCCCGCAACGAGCTGGGCCACCGCTACTATACACAGGAGAATGTAGACCAGTTCCTGCGCATCAAGGAGCTGAAGGAAGAAGGCTATCAACTAAAGGCGATCAAAATCCTGCTGCATCAGGAGAAACAGGAGCGTTTACATAACGAGGCTTCTGCGGCGGCGGAGCATATAGCGCAGCCCGTGCCGGAGGCTAAGCCTGAGCAGGCGCTCCGGCCTCCCGCCGCTCCCAGACAGGCGCCGGAGAAGCGGCAGGGGGAGCTTGTGGCGGCCCAGCCGCAGATGACGCCGCAGGAGCGCATGGAACAGTTTCAGGAATTGATGACTCAGATTGTCCGAAATGCGATGACGGACAATAATAAAGACTTAAGTAAAGATATCGGGACAGAGGTGGGCGACCGTGTCCTCAAGGAGATGAACTATCTGATGCGGATGCAGGATGAACAGGAGGAGGAGCGCTACAAGAAGCTGGACGAGGCGATCCGCAGCTACGGCAAGCGTCAGAAGCGGATCAGACGGCGCAAGAACAAGGAAAAGCCGGTCGTGAAGACGATGCCGAGCCTGGAGTAGACAGAAAAGCAAAAAAAAGAGACTGCGTCCCGCAGCCTCTTTTTTCATCCGAATCTACTATTAGCCCTGGCTGATCGCACCGGTAGGACATGCGCCTGCGCATGTTCCGCAATCGATGCAGGTATCAGCTGCGATCTCGTACTTTCCGTCGCCGGCAGAAATAGCTCCAACGGGGCACTCGCCCTCACAGGTGCCGCAAGATACACAAGAATCATTGATAACGTAAGCCATGTTATTATCCTCCTTAATTTTTCGAGATTGCTACGATGATGTAGCCCGTGTGTTTATTTTATTACAAATATCCACGAAAAACAAGTCCAAAATTGTGGATAATGTGTACAAAAAATTGTACGATGAATTAGTTGCGTATAACTGACGTGTTTTTGTCAGATACTATTAGCGTTGCTATGAGCGGTCTTCCGGGCCGTGAATGTAACGTTTTACTGGACAAGTCCGCCTGAAATGATTATAATGAGGAAGGTCATAACGATTCAGCACAGACCGTAAGAAAATGGTTACCGGTCACGGAGTGAACAGTAACAGAACATGATGCAGAGGTGTAAAATATATAACACAATAAGGAGGAACCAAAAGATGGCAGCAACAGTGACAAAGAAAACTATGATCGGAGAATTACTTCAGATAGATGAGAGCATTGCACCGGTCCTGCTTGGTATCGGTATGCACTGTCTCGGATGCCCCTCGTCTCAGATGGAGACGATCGAGGAGGCGGCGATGGTACACGGCATTGAGCCGGACGCGCTGGTCGATCAGATCAATACGTTTTTAAAGCATGAGAAATAATCAAAAAATAATCATCAAAAAAAATCATCAAAACGAAAAGTCCCCCGGGCCATGGCTTCGGAGGACTTTTTTCGCAGGTGCGCGTAAGGCACGATTGCCTGCATTTTTATGAAAAATTTGCGAGCCGCTGCAGGGCGTCGTGGGCGGCAACGCACTTGAAATGTTCGTTAAAATAAGCCTCGGCCGATTCGATGTAATGGTTCTGAATGGCATATTCCGACAAAATGTTGCACACCTTGTTGAACTCGGCGGGGGTGTGGCCGCTTTTGTGAAGCACGAGGTAGTAGACCCGCTCCGGTTCATCCAAAAAGAGGGAATTGTCCCCGGAATAAAAATTGTTCAGCACATGCGCAAGCCGGATAATACAGTTCATTTCCCGGAAGGAAAAGAGCTTTACGATATCGGAGGCGGTCTCTAAGGGTGAGGCGACCTCGCTCCCGGCGGCGGGCGTCACGGTCGTGGCGGTATCCTTCAACGGCACAAAGCCTCCGTCGGAGCTGGTATCGCTCGTGTGCATCGAGACGGCTGCCTCGCCGATCTTTCGGAACAGATCCAGAATTCCGTCCGCGCCCTCGAGTGTGGGAGTCTCTGCCGCAGAATCCGCGTCGAAGCCCGTGAAATCCTCCCCATAGTCCGTAAAGTTTGAGAAGCGCGTGTCCAGCTCCTCCGGGTATTCAACCTTTGTCACGTTGAGGATGATGGAGCCGCCGGAGAGGGGAATCGCCTCGATCATGAGGGGAATATCCTCCGCCTCAAAGCCCAGCTCGCAGGATGCCTGCTGCATCATGTCGCGAAAGAGCCGTTTGGCCTTGTCTGTGCCGTAGGCAAGCTCCGAGAGCTTTAGCTGGCGGTCGGCCAGATCCTGTCCGGTCAGCGTGCAGCGTATTTGGTTATCGTTGATTCGTTCTATTTTCATAGTCTCATTCCCTTAATATAAATATTTAAATTAAGAATACGTACATACCGTACATACGTCGAATAACGTCGTAAAAACAGGTATTGTCAGGAAGTACCAAAAGTATATAAAAATTTTCTCCGGTCGTCAAGAGAGGGAAGCGCGCATCTGTGTGTAAATTTCTTAAAAAAGTATAAACTTTTGAAAAAGAGGTTGTCAAAGGCTTCACCCGTATGGTATAAGAGACTTGGAGATGCTTTTTTCACCGAAACGGTATTGCACATCAGCTTGTGCTACAGAAAGTACGGTGAGAATATGCAGCAGCAAATTTTGTTTGGCAGGTATGAACTGGCCGGGCTTTTGGGAGCCGGCGCCAGCGGCCGGGTTTATCTCGCCAGACATCGGGTTTTAGGACAGGATCGGGCAGTCAAATGCTTTCCAAAAGCATCGCCCGGACATTCAACGTTCCGATCGGAAGCAGAGCTTTTGAAATCTTTGAACCATCCCGCGATTCCCGTCATCTATGATGTTGAAGAGGATGACGAGAACGACTACCTCATCGAGGAGTATGTGGCGGGACAATCTCTGGAAGCCTATGTGCTTCATCAGACAACGATTCCCTTAGATTTTGTACTGCGTGTCGGCAGACAGCTATGTGATGTGATAGGGTATCTTCATGCGAGGCCCGTACCGGTCATCTATCAGGATCTGAAGCCGGAACACATTATAGTATATGGCAATCAGCTAAAAATAGTCGATTTTGGCATCGCATCATATATTTCCAGTGAGGGAAACATCTGCCAGTTTTATGGGACCGCGGAATATGCGGCGCCGGAAAAACGGCTGGGGCTGCCATGCGACGAGCGCACGGACATCTATGGTATCGGCAGGATTTTGCAGTTTTTGGAGCAATTTGTGCCGCAGGAGGAGCGCACGGCGCGTCTTGAGCGTATCATCGGGAGGGCGTGCGCCGGGGAGCCGTCACAGCGCTATCGGGAGGTATCTCTTTTGATGGAAGAGCTGGAGGCGGCAGGAATTTCGGAAGGAAAAAAGCATCTCTTAACAAATCTTGCAGTGGTCGGCATGAGGCCGGGCATCGGCGCGACACATCTTGCGATCTCCCTTCATGTCTGTCTGAACGCGGAGGGTATTCCAGGACTTTATACGCAGCCGAGCGACAGCGGCGACCTGCGGCGCATCGCGCGCAGGAGCTGGGTCAAACGGGAGCGGGCGCTTATATCGTACGGGGATTTTGCCGGTACGTGCTCGCGGGAGAAGGCGCAGGAATTTCTGCGTGAGGGAAAGGGCTGTCTGGTCAGTGATTTCGGAACATACGAATCCACGGACATAGAGTTAGAGCAGTGTGACGGGATATTGCTTGTACTGGGCGGCAGAGACTGGGAGATCGAGCAGGCACAGGCGCTGTATGAACGGCTGCGTCTGCGGAAAAATCTTGTTCCGGTCGTGAATTACGGCAACGAACGGATGGCAAAGTATTACGCGAGACGCTGGCGCAGGAGCGTATACTGTTTTCCGCTGGACGGGGACCCGGCGGTTCCCACGATGGAAAAACGGCAGTTTTTTGACATGCTGCGAAAAAAGGAAGGGTGGTGAGAACGATCGGTTTTCGATTGGCGAAAAGGGAGAAGGAGCATCGGACGATCGGATTTTACGGTGCGGATTCAGGTGTTGGCACGACGCATCTTGCGCTCGCCGCCGCGAGCTACGCGGTGGGAGAGCAGGGCATTTCGGCGGCAGTTGTAGAGCTTTCAGACAAGCCCTGCATCGGCGCGCTGGATACAAAAGGCAGAGACTTTTTCGCAATAGACGGAGTCGGCTATTATCCGGGCGTGCTGCCGGAGAGGCTGCCGGAGCTGCTGTGCGGCCCGTATCGGTATTTCATGCTGGATCTGGGCTGCGGGGCGGACGGCTGGCAGGAGCTTCTGCGCTGTGATCTGCGCTATGTCGTCGCTTCTTTCAGTCCGTGGCGCATTGGACAGGCAAAAAATTTTATGAACATGCACAACGAAAAAATTCATTATTTTACCGCGTTGCTTACGAGTACGGGAAATGTATACGAAAAAAAGAATTTCCAGCGAAAGTACCGTGTGCCTGTGCGGACGATCCCTTTTCTCGCCGATCCGTTTGGGCCGGTGAAAGACGGCCGGCCCTTTTTTCAGGAGTTACTGTATTAGGATTAGGAGGAGCCGGAGATTAGACTAAGATTCAGGTATAAGATCATGATGGGAGCGGCAGCAGCAGGCGCGCTCGTGATCGGGATTCCTCTGGCGGGAATGCTTCTTCGCGAGAAAAGCGGCATGGAGCGGATGCAGGAAAAGCTCGCCCGCTACGAGGCACTTCAGGAGCAGTACAGCTACATGAGTGTATTTGTGCTGACACAGGACGTGACGGCAGGCGATGAGCTGACGGCTTCCATGCTTGCCGAGCGGCGCGTGCAGTCCGTGGAGGATCTCTCCCTCGCACAGCCGCTTAGCGCGGACGACCTTGTGGGAAAGCGCGTAAAGGTTTCCTTAAAAAAGGGAGCCGCGCTCGGCAGTGATATCGTCTACGAGGGCGAGGAGGTCGCGCAGGACGAGCGGCGGGCGGAGCTTACCGGGCTTTATCTGCCGAAGACGCTGCGGGAAAACGAGTTTGTCGATGTCCGCATTGTGTTCCCGAACGGCGAGGATTACCTTGTCGTGAAGCATAAGCGAGTGTACCGTCTCATAAAGGATGAGGAGGGCGCTGTGACAGCGGCAGAGCTTCGGCTTCTGGAGGAGGAGCTTTTGCGCTATCAGGCGGCCGTCGTGGACACGAAGACATATGAGGACACAAGGCTTTACGCCTTGCAGTATACGGGCGATTTCCAGGCTGCGGCCAGAGCGTATTATCCGGTCAGCCGGGCGGTCTTTGCACTGCTGCAATGGGACCCCAATATTGCGGAGCTGTTTCTGGTCGATTCCGAGCAGGAGCGCCGGAGGATTTTGGAGTCCCATCTGGAGCAATTTTTGAGGGAGAGGCCGCCGGCAGCAAAGACTTCCACAGAAAGCGATGCTTCTGCGGCCGGGACTGCGGCAGAGCCGGATCCCTATGCGGACGGCTCGCAGCAGGCGGGGGCTTTGGAGGAAAAAGAGCCGCTCACACTCTACACAGGATTACCGGAGGAACCATAGTTCACAAACAAACGAAAAACTCCTTTTGGGACCGACGACCTGTCTGTGAGCAGAACGAGCGGGCGTCACCTTATGAAAAGTGAGGAAGAATATGAAACAGGACAGAAATCAGCTGTACGTGGAGCTGCAATCCATCGCGGATCAG
>CAMTZV010000005.1 GCA_947086625.1 uncultured bacterium
ATGAGCCAGGCAAAGGGGGAACCCTACGCCGCGCAGATCGCGATCCTGAACGAATTGAAGGAGCAGGAGTACACGGAGGAATGGGCGTTTGAGCTGGCATATCTCTATCACGAGGCGGGCATGACGGACAAGTGCATCGAGGCCTGCGATGAACTGATCCTCTGGTTTGGCGACGGGCCGTATGTGGAGAAGGCGCTGGAGCTGAAAATGCTCTATCAGCCGTTAAATCCGGATCAGGAGGAAAAATACAGGCAGCTTCGCAAGAAAAAGGACGGCATCATCGAGGTGCGGCCCGACGAGTATCTGGAGTCGGGGGAGATCATCAACAATACGATCAAAATCCCCGAGGTGCACGTCAACGCCGACCGCTTCAATACGCAGAACCTGCAGGAGGAGCTGGCCCGGGGGATGCAGCAGATCATGGCGGCCACCGAGAAGGAGACCGTGAATGACACGATGGATTCCATTAAAAAGATGGTGGAGGAGATCCCCTATCTGCAGCCGCTTCTCGCGGAGGAGGGCTATCTGACCGAACCCGTTCTGCCGCCGGAATACGAGACGGACGAGGAGATCGACGGTTCCCTGAATCTGAATTTTCAGGAGATTCTCGGGGAAGAATATGACGGGCAGCTCGCGCTTTCCCTCTCGGGCGGCGGCGCGTACGAGCCGCAGGTGCGCGGACAGATGACGATCGAGGATGTACTCGCCGAGTGGGAGCGGACAAAGCGCGCCGCGGAGGTCGTGATGGAGGACGCGCAGCAGCGAAAGCTCGAATCCGCGCGCAGACGCGCCTTGCAGGAGACGGGCGATCTGATGGAACGGCTCTCTGCCGTCATCTCCCAGCTCGACGAGGGCGTCACGACAAGGGAGCTTGTCGAGCAGGCTTACGAGGGGGAGACGCCGGAATTTATGAACCGCGCGGCGCAGGTGTTTGCAGACGCCAACGAGCGCCTGCAGGAGGAGATCGACCGCCTGCAGGCGGATCAGGGCGTACCGCCGCAGGAGGAGGGCCTTGTGCCGGAGCCGCCCGCCGACATGCCGCCGGATACGGCTTTTACGCCGGATGCCGCCGGATGGGAGCAGGGAGCGGACGAAGCGCCGGAGCCGCCCGCCGGCATACTGCCGGATACGGCTTTCACGCCGGATGCCGCCGGATGGGAGCAGGGAGCGGACGAGGCGCCGGAGCCGCCCGCCGACGTGCCGCCCGAGCCGGACTTTGCGTCGGATCCCGAGGAGGAAAAGCTTCACCGTGCGTTCACGGGGGCGATCGAGGTGCCCTTTGAGGAGTTCGACGAGGCGGAGGAGGCACTCGCGGCAGAGCTTGAGGCGGAGGGTCTGGAGCTGTATCAGGATCCGGATCCCGGGACGTCCGCAGCAGGGCCGAGGGATTCCGGCGTCCGGCGGGAGTTCGGGCATCCATCGCCCGGCGCTCCGGTGAAGTCATTCCCGGATCTCTCCGAGCTGCTGTCGTTTGACGCATTTCACGGCACCGGAAAGAGCAGGGAAAAGAAGGAGGAGCGCGCAGATCAGGCCGACGGGACGGATACCTCAGAGATCAGGGCGCCGGAGAGCAAAAAGCCGCATCCGTCCGAAAAGCGGGCCGGGGCAGCGCCCCCGCCGGAGGCGTTTGACGAGACGACCGGCGGTTCGGTTGAGGAGGGGGAGGAACGGTTCAACAAGGTGCTTTCCGACTGGGAGGCGATGAAGGATCCGACAACGCCCCTGCCGGAGATCAGCATGGATCTGTTCGAGGAGCAGGAAAAGCCCCCGGAGACGTCCGGGGAGCCGCAGGAACGGCAGAAGCAGACAGCGTTTGAAGGGATCAAAAGGCTGGACGCCGAGATGACGAAGCGATTTTCCTATTTCGCGAAAGTGGACGGCATGGAAGCGCAGATCTGCGGCGCGCTGAATGGCTGCGGCGCGTACCTGACGGGTGCCGGCCGTGGGAAGGGCGGCAATCTCATCATCGAGGGCGCGTCCGGCTGCGGGAAGACGATGCTGGCGACGAATCTTGTAAAGACGCTCCAGCAGATGACAGGCAAGCCGGGCAAGCAGATCGGAAAGATCAACGGAGACGCCTTAAACCACAAGGACGTGTACGCATTGATGGAAAAGATCAGCGGCGGCTGTCTTATCATCGAGCAGGTCGAGGGGCTTTCAAGGGAGACCGAGGGGAAGCTGGCTTCCTTTATCGAACAGCATCCGGCACAGCTTCTCGTTATTCTGGAGGATACGAAGGACGGCATCGCAAAAGCGCTGGGCAGACACGACGCCTTTGCGGAGAAATTCAGCGAGCGGATCACTGTTCCGTTCTTCACAAATGACGAGCTGGTAGAGTTGGCGAAGACGTATGCCGCGGAGAACGGCTACGGCATCGACGCAATGGCGGTGCTCGCGCTGTATACGCGCATCAGCAGCATCCAGAAGCTCGACCAGACGACGACGCTCGTGGAGGTAAAGGAGATTGTCGATGAGGCGATCGATAAGGTGGAGAAGGGAAGCCTGAAAAAGATGTTCGGCATCCTGACCTCAAAGCGCTACGATGAGAACAATTATGTAGTCCTCCACGAAAAGGATTTTGAGGACTAAAATAAATACATGAAGGAGACGGGGGTAATGAGTTATTTTTCTGAACTGGACATGTACCTGATGGGGCAGTCCACACACTACGACATTTACAAAAAGCTGGGAGCGCATCAGATGACGTACAAGCGCAAAAAGGGCATCATGTTCGATCTGTGGGCGCCCGGCGCAAAGCGCGTCTGGGTCATCGGGAGCTTCAATGAATGGAACGAGACGACGCACGAGATGGAGCGTCTCGCGCCGGAGGCATGCGGCATTTACGAGCTGTTTGTCCCGGAGGCAAAGGTGGGAGACTTCTACAAGTATCTGATCGAGACGGCGGACGGCAGCTTGCTCTACAAGGCTGACCCGTATGCAAATTATGCGGAGATGCGCCCCGGCACGGCGTCTATCGTGGCGGATATCGACAATTTTAAGTGGACGGACGCAGAGTGGATGAAGGAGCGCGCCGCAAAGGATGTGTATAAGGAGCCGATGGCGATCCTGGAGGTGCATCCCGGCTCCTGGATGCGGCATCCGAACCGCGAGGATGAGGGTTTTTATACGTACCGCGAGTTTGCAAAGTCCCTGATCAAATATGTTAAGCAGATGGGCTACACACATGTGGAGCTCATGGGCATCTCCGAGTATCCGTTTGACGGCTCGTGGGGCTATCAGGTGACCGGCTACTATGCGCCGACGTCCCGCTACGGCTCGCCGGAGGACTTTGCGTATCTCATCGACCAGCTTCACAAAAACGGGATCGGCGTCATTTTGGACTGGGTTCCGGCACACTTTCCGCGGGATGCGCACGGGCTGGCGAATTTTGACGGTACCTGCCTGTACGAGTATGCGGATCCGAAGAAGGGTGAGCATCCCGACTGGGGTACGAAGATCTTTGACTACGGCAAAAACGAGGTCAAAAACTTCCTGATCGGCAGCGCACTCATGTGGATCGAGCACTACCATGTGGATGGCCTGCGCGTGGATGCGGTTGCGTCGATGCTCTATCTCGACTACGGCAAGCAGGACGGACAGTGGGTTGCCAACAAGTACGGCGACAACAAAAACCTCGAGGCGATTGAGTTTTTCAAGCATATTAACACGCTTATCACCGGGCGCAACAAGGGCGCGATCATGGTGGCGGAGGAGTCTACCGCCTGGCCGAAGGTGACGGGCAGAGCCGAGGAGGACGGGCTGAACTTCTCCTTAAAGTGGAACATGGGATGGATGCACGATTTCCTCGACTACATGAAGCTCGACCCGTACTTCCGCAAGGACAATCACTACAAGATGACCTTTGCCATGAGCTACAACGAGAGCGAGAAGTACATTCTGGTACTCTCGCACGACGAGGTTGTTCATCTGAAGTGCTCGATGATTAACAAGATGCCGGGTCTTGAGGGCGACAAGTTCGCGAACCTTCGTCTGGCGTATACGTACTTCATGATGCATCCGGGCAAGAAGCTTCTGTTCATGGGGCAGGATTTCGCACAGCTTCGGGAGTGGAGCGAGGAGCGGGAGCTTGACTGGTATCTGCTGGCGGAAAAGCCGCATCAGCAGATTCAGGATTATATGAGACAGCTTCTGAAGATGTATAAGAAATATCCGGCGATGTACGAGCTGGATCACGAGTGGGGCGGCTTTGAGTGGATCAACGCGGACGACACGGAGCATAGCATTTACAGCTTTATCCGAAAGTCCTCGGACGGTAAAAAATGCCTGATCTGCGTCTTAAACTTCACGCCGGTCGCAAGGCCCGATTACCGGGTCGGCGTGCCGCAGGCGGGCAGCTATAAGCTCGTCTTAAACTCTGATGAGGCGTGCTACGGCGGCAGCGGTGCGGAAACGTCAAAGAGCTACCGGGCAAAAAAGGGCGAGTGGGACGGACAGCCCTACTCCGTTTCGTATCCTCTGCCTGCGCTTGGGGCGGCGGTCTTCTCCTTTGACTACAAGGAGCCGGCAAAGCCGAAGCAAAAGGAAAAAGAAAAATAAAGAAGAAAAATTAAGAAGATATTGTACAGGGCCACCGTATCATGCGGAGGCCCTAATTTTTTTGAGGTATTTATCCGAAATAACCTACAGCGAATGAGTTAGCTGCGTCAGCAGCGGGAAAGCGCCGCAGGCGCCTTAGCGAATGGCGTTGGCTGAACTGTTACGTTTGGAAGGGAGAATTCACATGCAGCACATGCAGATAGAACAACTGGAACAGCGGGGGATTTTTGCACAGGCGCAGGTGAGCGCCGAGAAGGAGAGCGGGCCCAGACCCCGGGAAGCGGAAAAGGCCGCGGGTATAAGCGGGATCGTCAGAGGAAGTGCGCCCCAGACAAAGAGTGTGACCTATCGCAAGCCGGATAACGGACAGGGTGCGGACGCACAGGACATCATGAACCAGGCGGCGGCGCAGGACGCCGTGCAGATGAAAAATGAGATGGTCGTAGGCGCGAACAGCACGGGAAGCGCGCACGCGGGCGCAATGGAGGAGGACGGCTTTTCCTTAAAGGATACGGATATTCACACGGTTGTGACGGAAACCGACAAGATTCAGATGCAGCTTGCGAAGGCGGGAAAGGATACCTCTTATTTCAGCGGAGAGCTGACGCCGGAGCAGATCGCGCAGCTCGCCGGCTCACCGGCTCTCGCGGCGCAGTATGAGACGGCGCTCACACAGGCGGACGCATTGGAGCCGCTTGGCGAAGGGGCGCTCAAATATATGCTGGACAATGAGCTGGAGCCGACGATCGGCAATCTCTATCAGGCGCAGTACAACGGGGGAAGCGCGTATGTTATTCAGCCGGACGGGCGCTTTGACGAGGCGCAGATCACGGAACAGATCGGGCACATTGCCGCGGCAGCAGGGCTGGAGCCGACGGAGGAAACGATTTATGCGGGCAAATGGCTGGCGGCGAACGGGCTGCCCGTGACCGCAAAAAATCTGGCTTATCTCATCGATCTGAAACAGATGGAGCTGCCCCTTGATCAGGGCCGGTCCTTGCAGGCGATGACGGAGGCGGTAGCGAGAGGGGAGTCCGCGAGCGATGCGTATGTTCTTGACGGCTATTCGCCCGCAGAGCGGGCCGAGGAGGCAATGGCAGTCATCGAGCAGGCGACGGACGAGGATCTCATGTATGTGCTCTCGCAAGGGCAGGAGCTTACAATCGAAAATCTGCGGGAAGCGCATCGGATCACGACCGGGGGCGGCGCGAAGGGCGACGCAGACGGGCAGCGGGACATGATGCACGGCTTTTCGCTGCTTGAGGCGCGCAGGATTTTGGAGGAGACGCGTCTGGCAATGACGACCGAGGCAAACTACGGTCTTATCAAACGGGGCATGGAGCTTGACATTGAGCCGCTCGTAAAGCTGGTGGACGATTTAAAGGCGCAGGAGCAAAGCTACTACCGGGAGCTTTTACAGGCGGACGGAAGCGTGGCAAACGAGGATCAGGTGGGGCTGTTTCAGCAGACGATCGAGACGGCACAGCAGCTAAAGGGAATGCCCGCCTACGCCATCGGAAGCGCGGATTTTGACGGAACCGTGGAGGGCCTGCACGCGGAGGGTGGAAAGCTGCAGGCGAAGCTGGACGCTGCGGGAGAGGTATACGATACGATGATGAGCCAGCCGCGCCGCGACATGGGCGACTCGATTCAGAAGGCGTTTCGCAATATCGGGGACATTCTGCGCGCAATCGGGATGGAGCCGAATGAAGGCAACACCCGTGCGGTGCGCATTCTCGCCTACAATCAGATGGAGATCACGCGGGAGTCGGTGCTTGAGATGAAGCTTGCGGACCGTCAGGTGCAGCAGGCGTTCGAGAGCTTAAAGCCGGCGGTCGTGCGCGAGATGATCCGAGACGGCATCAATCCTTTAAATATGCAGATGAGCGAGTTAAACGAGCAGGCACAGCAGATCCGGGAGCGCCTTGGCGGTGCGGACGAGCTGACAAAGTTCAGCGAATATCTGTGGCGTCTGGAGCAAAGCCGCGCGATCTCACCCGAGGAGCGGGACTCCTACATCGGGATTTACCGCCTGATCCATCAGATCGAGGCGGGCGACGGAGCGGCGATCGGAGCGCTTGTGCGGCAGGGCGAGCCGCTCACGATGGAAAATCTGCTGCGCGCGGTGCGCAGCGGCAAAAAGAGCGGTATGGATTACTCCGTCGACGACAGCTTCGGCGGTGTGAAGGGTACGATGAACGGAACCTCGATCACGGATCAGATTGACGCCGCGTACCAGACGGAGTGCTTTAAACAGATACAGAGGACGGATGCCGATCCGCAGCAGTTCTCGGATCTTTTGAAGGGGGAGCGCTGGCGGGATCTGACGCCGGAGCAGTTTTTGGAGGAGCTCATACAGGCGCCGGCAGACGAGGGAGAGACCGACACTTATTACAAAGAGCAGCTCGAGGACATGCAGACAGCGGCGGCGGCGGAGAGCCGGATCTATGAAATGCTGGAAAATTATTCCGTTCCCACGACAGTGGGCAGTGTGCTTGCGATGGAGCAGATGATGGCAAACCCTAACGACGCGCTGCGGAAGTTTTTTGCGCTGGCGGATCAGATCGAGGAGGACGGCAGCGAGCCGGACCTGATGGAGGAGATCGCGAAGATCAAGGCGGATATTTTAGATAAGCTGGGAGAGAGCCTGGGGGCGCCCGAGGAGCTGGCCGAGGCGCAGAATACGCTGGCGGAGGTGGCAGAGCACTGCGGGCAGACCGTGATGTACGCGCACGGCATGTCAACGCTAAACATCCGTCAGCTTCAGATGATGACGGCGCAGCTTCATCTGGGCGTGAGCATGACGAAGGAGGAGCGCTACCAGATTCCGGTTATGACGAGAGACGGAGCGGTCGGCGTCAACGTGAAGATCGTCCGCGGCCCGGAGAAGAAGGGCAGTGTGCGCATCACGATGGAGTGCGAGACATACGGCAGGGTGGCGGCAGAGCTGCACGCACAGGAGAGGGGCATAAGCGGCTACATCGCCTCCGACTCCAGAGCGGGCGTGGATGCGCTGACGCGCGGACAGGACCGGCTTGCGTCCATGCTTGGCGAGCTGGTCGGCGAGGCTTCTGAAAACCGGATACAGATCTTATACAGCGAGCATGTGGAGTTTGTTCAGTTTGAGCTTGGCGCCATAAAGAGCGGACAGGGCCCGGATGCGGAGGAAGGGGCACGGGAGGTTCAGACGAAGACGCTCTACGGCATCGCAGAAAAAATGGTTTGTTTTTTCAGGGAAGGGCTTCACGCGCAGGCATAAGCCGCCGATATATGTAAAGAGTTATAGGAATAAAGGTTACTATGAACGGCTTCCGAGCCGTGGATCGTAACGAAGAAAGACCCGGCAACAGGGAGTGTCGCCGGATTTAAAATCGCAGGGAAGCGCACAGGCGTATATTTCAGAGGTGCGAACATGAAAGTAAATCAGAACATATCAGCAGTCATTTCAAATGCACAGCTCCACCGGACGGAGGATAAGCTGACCGCTTCGATCGAGCGGCTCTCCTCGGGCTTTAAGCTCAACAAGGCGAAGGATAATCCGGCGGGTATGGCTATCAGTAACAAGATGCGCGCGCAGATCAACGCGCTCGACCAGTCGAGCAGCAATGCGGCGGACGGCACGAGCGTCTTACAGACTGCGGACGGCGCGTTGAATGAGACGCATTCCATGCTGCAGCGCATGCGTGAGCTGGCGGTACAGGCTGCAAATGACACGATGACCGAGGACGATAAAAAAGCGTGCCAGGACGAGGTAGAAAAGCTTCAGGAGGAGGTAGACCGCATCGCGCGGGATACGGAGTTCAACGGAAAGCGGCTGCTGGACGGCTCGCAGGACTACCGGATGTTCCCGAGCGTCGACGGCAATCTCGCAGGGACCTACATCCGTAACTTCCAGACGTCGGATGAGGTGACGCCGCAAAATTATGCGCTGCAGATTCAGAACCTTCCGCAGAAGGCGAGCATGTCGGTTTCTGTTCCGGCAAATACGGCGTGCAAGTTGGACATTAACGGCGCGAAGATTGAGATCAAGGCGACGGATACCGCGGACGACATTTATACGAAGCTCAAGGAAAAGGGTGAGCTTGCGGGCGTGAAGGTGATGCCCGGCACGAATCCGAACGAGTATGTCATGGAGACGTTCGAGTACGGAAGCCGCGCGACGATCGACTGCAAGAAAGACGGCGCGCCCGTAACGGGTTCTCCGGCAAGCGGCGTGGACACGGGAATCAATATTTTAAGGATCGGAGATCCGAAGTTGGATGTGGCCGGGACTCCTGTGACGCCGGCGGCAACGTACAACGAGGGTTTTGCGGGGACGGCGACCTATCTGTCCGACGGCAAGAAGGTGACGATCAAGGACTTAAACGGCTTTGAGATGGTTTTCGAGGTTGATCCCGAGCTGGACGCAAACAATGTATTTGGGAATCATAAGCCTCCCGTAACGGTTGATCTGGAGATGACAAACCTCGGGAGCATGACGCTTCAGGTGGGCGCGCATGAGAACCAGATCGTCGATGTACGCATTCCGGCGGCGGACTGCGAGGCGCTTTTTATCAGCGATTTAAACGTTGTGAGAAACGGCGGTGCGGATCTTGCCATGGCGGATCTCGACGACGCCATCGCGCAGGTCAGCGCTACCCGCTCGCGTATCGGTGCATATCAGAACCGTCTGGACTATGCGGTCAAGAGCCTTGACGGAACCGTGGAAAACATGGAGTCGGCGATTTCGCGCATCATGGATACGGATATGGCGGAGGAAATGTCTACCTATTCCAACATGAACGTGTTAGATCAGGCAGCGATCTCCGTATTGACGCAGGCAAACGACATGCCGCAGCAGATCTTACAGCTTTTGCAGTGATGCTTTTGGTGACAGTTCGGCCATCGGCTGTAAGGCGGGCAAATTACAGGAACCGAACAAAGCGCCAGCGTTTTGATTCGTTTCCTGCGCCGGATGTACGCCGGGTTTGCATTCGGGTATCGACATACGGAGGCTTATAGTATGACAGACGAAAAGAAAAAGGAGTTTACCCGCAGGCTGACGCAGTGTAATTCCAGCGAAATGATTGTAATCGAGTACGATATCTTTTTTTCGTATCTGGATGATGCGCTGGAAGCATTCGAGCTGGGCGGGGAGCCCTTTAAGCAGGCAATCCGTCATGCGGATGCCGTGCTGAAAAACCTGCAGGACTCGCTGAATTTCAAATACGAGCTGGCAAACGAGCTGTATCCGCTGTACAACTACAGCCGCAGACAGCTTGCGCTGGCACAGGCGGCACACAAGAAAAAGCCGATCTCCAATGCGCGCAATGTGATGAACAAGCTCTACGATGCCTTCTCTCAGATCGCGAAGGAAGACACCTCAGAGCCTGTCATGAGAAATACGCAGACGGTATATGCAGGTTATACCTATGGAAGAAATTGTTTAAACGAAGCGGCGTTTGACGAGGCGGGAAGCAGCCGGGGCTTTCTGGCTTAGCACAGGCCATATGCATCCGCTACTGATATTCCTTTACGGAATTGAGCAGGAAGCGATATCTTAACTGTGCCGAGTTGAGCTGATAGATGTACGCGTCGATCAGATCCGGGTCCGTCACGTTTGAAAACGCGGCATATACATGATCCAATTCTTTTTTGGTACGCGCCAGATCGTCCAGCAGGACGGTATAGCGCGTATCTTTCTTTTCATTCTGCGGCTGATGAAATAGATGAAGCATATCGTCACGTCCTTTTTTTATTCTTACTTCCATTATAAGCAAGTGCCTGGCAACTTATACAAAAACAGGCATATTTTACAAAATTCGGAGTAAATTGGTACAAAGAGAGCAAGGAGGTTTCGATGGATACTTCAACCGGGATGCTCGTGATCGTCGCTGCCTGTGTGGCGGTACTGATTATCGGCGTATTACGCCGTAAAGCCGCGTTCCTACTGCATTTTTTTGTCCGGATGCTGGTGGGTGCCGTTGCGATCTACTTCACAAACGGATGGCTTTCTGCCGCAGGGATCGGACTGGCAGTCGGCTTGAATCTCCTGAATCTGTGCATAGTAGGGGGTCTTGGCATAGGGGGCTTCGGGATGCTCTACGCGATCGTGCTGTACATGAGCCTGTAGTATTGCGAAAAATTTTTTTTTCGCGATACTACATGGACAAAGCACATGCTTCCGGCTATAATCTTCTTACAATCTATCTGATCTGTTTGCAAAGAAGTTTCAAAGAAGAAGTTTTAAAAAAAGAAGTTTCAAAAAAGATCTGGTTTTTCAAATCTCATGAATGATTTCCAAACGTAACAACGGCGATTCCGAAACAAAAGACAAAGGGGGCGAAGATAATACAGACGAGGCTTGCAATTTTAGACGAGGAGATCGGGACAGGGCTTGCCGCCTACCTGCTTATGCGCCGGTCGGGCTTACAGCCTGTGCTGTGCCGGGATTGGGAGGAGCTGCGCGGCACAAAATCTGCGCTGGCGTTAGTCGGAGAAGGCTTCTGGGAGGAAGAGCAGGCGGCGCTTGCAAAGGAGGAGGGAATGTATGCCGTGCGGCTGGGCGAGGCATTTATCTGTCCGTATCAGCCGGCGGACTGTCTGCTGAGAGAGGTGTACGCGTTTGCCATGGAGCAGCGATGCTACATCCCGGGCGCGTTTCACGCGCTCTATGGGAAAGAGGCGACGGCGGTCTGTTCCCCGCATGGCTACGACCTTCAGACGGGATTTGCCGTTACATACGCCCTGATTCGCGCGGAAAAAAAGCGCACGCTTTATTTGGATTTCAGCTACTACAGCGGATTTTTTGAGGCGGCCAAAAGGGATGTGGGGGATCTGATTTTTGAGATGCACAGGGAGAAT
>CAMTZV010000006.1 GCA_947086625.1 uncultured bacterium
GCGCGCAGTCCGGGGACGACTGGGCGTCTGTGGTAGATGAGATCAAAACAAATGCGACGGATGCAGCAGCTGCTTTCGGCGGTGAGCTCGGAGAGGGCACGGCGGTGAGCGGTACGGCAAAGGTTGCGGAATTTAATACGGATACGCCGAAATATTATCTTCTGGTAGAGGTGGATGGGTATGACGGAGAGGTTCAGATTCAGGCAGGCGGCGTCTATTCGGGCACGACACTTCGGGATACGCAGACCGTAAAGGCATTTCAGGATTTTACGAACCAGACCGAATGGTCGCAGTACGCAAAGGCGCTCAACAAGGAGGTTGACACGCAGGTGGTAGCCCCGCTTGGTCTCGATGAGAGCGCGGCCGGAAAAACGGTTACGTTTACGGGGGCGGCGACGGAAAGCGGCGGCAAGATCGTGATTACGCCGGTAGAGCTGACAATCGAGTAAAAAGGAGGAGCATTATGTTTGACAATCCAAATGTTGTTCTCCACTGTGAAAAAATAGATAAGATCTATCCCGGCACGAAAGCGCTGGACGGCGTTTCCTTTGACCTTTTAAAAGGGAAGGTGAATGTGCTTATTGGCGAGAACGGCGCGGGGAAGTCCACGCTCATGAAAATGATTGCAGGTATCGAGCAGCCCTCGAACGGCAAGATGTACATGGGCGGGGAGGAGGTCTATTTTAAGGATACGACGGCTGCCAGGGAGAGGGGAATCGGCATCATCCATCAGGAGCTTTCCCTGTTTCCGAATCTGACGGTATACCAGAATATTTTTATGAACCATGAGCATAAAAAGGGTCTGTTCCTTGACGACAAGGCGCATGTGGAGGGTGCGAAGAAAATCTTAAAGCGCCTGGAGCACGAGATCAACCCGGACACGCTCGTCGGCGATCTGCGAGTCGGGCAGCAGCAGATGGTCGAGATCGCGCGCAACTTAATCCAGGACGATTTAAAGGTGCTCATCATGGATGAGCCGACCTCCTCACTCTCGGCGGCTGAGGTAAAGGTGCTCTTTAAGATTATGCGTGAGCTGATGGACGACGGGATCTCGATTGTATACATCTCGCACCGGCTTGAGGAGATTATGGAGATCGGCGATCATGTGACGATTCTGCGCGACGGAAAATACGTGGCGGACGCGGACGTCAAGGATATCGAGCTGAGCTGGATCGTGGAAAACATGGTCGGCAAGAACACGCAGTACCACCGCTTTGAGCGCACGATCGATCTGGACAGGGCGGAAAAGATTCTGGAGATCAGGGGGCTGACCCTCCCGAAAAAGGGCGGCGGATATCTGCTTGACAATGTCAATATGCATCTGAAAAAGGGCGAGGTTCTCGGCGTTTACGGCCTGCTCGGGGCGGGCAGAAGCGAGCTGTTTGAGTGCCTGATGGGTATGCATCCCGAGCACACGGGAGAGGTTGTCTACAAGGGCGAAAAGCTCGCGATCAAAAGTATTTCCGACCAGATCAAAAACGGGTTTGCGATCGTGCCGGAGGACCGGCAGATGCAGGGCCTCATCCAGACACTGGATATCTGCAAAAACACGTCGATTGCCTCCCTGAAAAATTATGTGAAGGGTATTTTCCTGAATAATAAAGAAGAGGAGAAGGCGGTTGACGAGCAGATTCAGGACATACATATTAAAGTGGCGGACAAAAAGCTTCCGATCCTCTCTTTATCGGGCGGAAACCAGCAGAAGGTCGTGATCGGAAAGGGTATTTTAACCCATCCGACCGTGCTCCTTTTGGATGAGCCGTCAAGAGGCATCGATATCGGCGCCAAGACAGAGGTATTTGAGATTATCCATGATTATGCGGAGCGCGGCCTGTCGATTATCGTCATCTCCTCCGAGTTAAAGGAGATCATGGCGATCGCGGACCGGATCTATGTCCTGTCAAACGGCAAATGTACCGGGGAATTGCGGGCAGACGAAATCACGGAGGATGCGCTGGTACGTGCGTCCTATGCCGGGCTTGGCACCGGCGCAAGCGCATAATATGGGGAGGAGCAGACTATGAACACAAAGAAAACGAATTCAAATCAGATGCTGATGACCCTGTTAAAGGGGCGTACGTTTATTGTTCTGATTATATTGGTAATATTTTTCAGCGTTGTAAAGGATAACTTTTTAAGCCCGTCCACGCTGACGATGATTGCGAAGCACGTGGCACTCTACGGTATTCTGGCGCTTGGCATGACGTTTGTCATCATCACGGGCGGCATTGACCTGTCGGTCGGCTCGGTCGTCGGCCTGGTGGGAATGCTGGCCGGGGGTCTCATCCAGGAGGGACTGACCTTAAGCTTTGCGGGCGTGACGCTGTACTTCAGCGTACCGATGATCGTGATTATGATGCTGATTGTCGGCGCCGTCATCGGCTGGATCAACGGTATGATTATCACGAAGCTGAACGTGGCGCCGTTTATCGCGACGCTCGGCACGATGTACATTTGCCGCGGCTTTGCGAACCTGCGCTCCGGCGGCGCGACCTTCCCTGATATCGCGGGCTATGAGGGGCTTGGCAACACGGGCTTCAAGGTGCTCGGAAGCAACATCTTAAACATCCCCGCCGGCGTGTACGTGTTTGCGGTGCTTGCGATTATCTCGGTTGTGCTTTTAAAGAAGATGCCGTTCGGCTGGTACGTGCTGGGCGTGGGCGGCAACGAGAAGTCCGCGCGTCTCTCCGGTATCAAGGCTGACCGCGTGAAGATTATCGTGTACATGATTTCCGGCTTTTGTGCGGCATGGGTCGGCATGATCAACACGGCGCAGCTCTCCGCGGCGCATCCGGCATCCGGCGACGGCTGGGAGATGAACGCGATCGCGGCGACGGTTCTCGGCGGAACGAGTATGGCGGGCGGCTCCGGAACGATTCTCGGAACGGTTGTCGGCGCATTTGTCATCGGCGTCATCAACGACGGTATGACGATGTGCGGCGTTTCCGAGTTCTGGCAGAAGGTCATCCGCGGACTGGTTATTATCCTCGCGGTTGTTATCGATCAGACACAGCGGAACCTTCAGGCAAAGATGGCGCTTCAGGCGCGCAACGAGAACAAATAGGGACGATATGCCCGTGAGCTTTGCGAGCGGACGTTGCCTCAAGCGGAGACGAGCGGGCGCTACATTGAAAATGGGAGGACGGCAACATGAAAAAAAGCGGTATCATTAACGCACAGCTCATCGGTCTGATCGCTGCGCTGGGGCACAAGGATACGTTTCTGGTCGGGGATGCGGGAATGCCGATCCCGAAGGGAGTGCCGATCGTGGATCTGGCGCTGTGCGGCGGCGTACCGACATTTAAGCAGACGATGGATGCAATTTTAGCGGAGACGGAGATCGAGGGCTATACGATCGCGGAGGAGATCGACGGGAAAAACCCTGAGCTGCTCGCGTACATCCATGAAAAGCTCGCGGGCGCCGAGGAGGAGAAGATTCCCCACGTCGAGTTAAAGAAAATGTCGGCGGAGTGCAGATTTGCGGTGCGAACCGGCGAGTTTACCCCGTATCCGAACATTATTTTGAGGGCAGGCGTGGCGTTTCCGGCTTAGAGGAGGAAGCCAAAATGCGAAGCATTTTTTTGCATGGCTTTCCGACGATGTGTCCGTGAGTTTTTCGAGCGGGCGTTACCTTGAAGACGAACGGGCGCAACCTTGTATAATGAGGAAGGAGAAGAAAAATATGGCTAATATTAAAATCGGTTATGCACCGACGAGGCGAAGCATCTTCAGCGCGCCGGATGCGATTAAGTACAGAGGCATCATCGCGGACAAATTGACGGAGCTTGGCATTGATTTTGTGGATATCACGGATATTAATTCCGAGGGGCTGCTCTACGACGACGATGATCGGATTAAAATTGCGGAGAAGTTTAAGGCAGAGAAGGTAGACGGTCTGTTCCTGCCGCACGCGAATTTCGGTACGGAGTTTGAGTGTGCGCGGCTGGCGAAGGATCTGGGCGTTCCGGTGCTTTTGTGGGGGCCGCTCGACGAGCGTCCCGAGCCGGACGGCGTGCGTCTGCGCGATACGCAGTGCGGGCTGTTCGCGACCGGAAAGGTGCTGCGGAGGTTCCGCGTGCCCTTTACATATATGACGAACTGCCGTGTGGACGATCCGGTGTTTGAACGCGGGCTTCGCGATTTTATGGCGGTGTGCAATGTCGTAAAGACGTTCAAAAACATCCGCATTTTACAGATTTCAACGCGACCGTTTGAGTTCTGGTCGACGATGTGCAACGAGGGCGAGCTTCTGGAGAAATTCAACATCCAGCTTGCACCGATTCCGATGCCCGAGCTGACCGACGAGATGAAGAAGGCGAAGAAAGAGGGTACGGAGGTTGCGAAGGTCATCGCGTACTGCCGCGAGCATATGGAGATCAAGGTCAAGGACGAGGAGCTTGAAAATGTGGCGGCGCTCAAGGTTGCCATGAGCAATCTCGTGAAAAAATACGGCTGCAGGGCGGCTGCCATCCAGTGCTGGAACCAGCTCCAGAGCGAGATCGGCATTATGCCGTGTGCGGCGAACTCCTTATTGAACGAGGAGGGCATTCCGGTTGTGTGCGAGACGGATATTCACGGCGCGATCACGGCGCTCATGGTTGAGGCGGCGGCGCTTGACGATACGAGAAGCTTCTTCGCGGACTGGACGATCCGCCATCCTGACATTGCAAACGGTGAGCTGCTGCAGCACTGCGGCCCGTGGCCGATCTCCTGCGCGAAGGAGAAGCCGCAGCTCACCTACCCGCTGGCGTTTGACCATCCGGGCGCAATCACGGCGGAGGCAAAGCACGGCGACGTGACGCTGGCGCGCTTTGACGGCGACGACGGCGAGTATTCCCTGCTGCTTGGCAACGCGAAGGGCGTGGACGGCCCGAAGGGCATGGGCACGTACCTCTGGGTCGAGGTGGACAACATCAAGCGGCTCGAGGCGAAGATCGTGGAAGGCCCTTACATCCATCACTGTGTCGGCATCCACAAGGACGTCGTGCCGGTATTGTACGAGGCATGTAAATACATCGGCGTGAAGCCCGACCTCTATGATCCGATCGAGGAGGACGTAAAGGCTTATCTGCGCGGCGAGTGAAAGGAGAGGGAGGAACATGGCAGATTTAAAGGCAATGTCCTACGATTTGCGCAAAAACGTCGTGGACATGATTGTGGAAGGAAAAGGCGGGCATATCGGCGGCGATATGAGCGTGATCGACACGCTGATTGCACTCTATTTTGACGCGATGAACGTCGGCCCCGAAAACATGGACGATCCGGACAGGGACCGCTTTGTCATGAGCAAGGGCCACTGCGTGGAGGCGCTCTACGCGGTGCTGGCTGCAAAGGGATTTTTCCCGATCGAGGAGGTTATTGCAAATTTCAGCAAGTTTGGCTCCAAATATATCGGCCATCCGAACAACAAGCTGCCGGGCATTGAGATGAATTCCGGCTCGCTCGGACACGGGCTCCCGGTTGCCACAGGCATGGCGCTGGCGGGGAAGATGGACGCGCGGGATTACCGCGTGTACACCGTGATGGGCGACGGCGAGCTGGCGGAGGGCAGTGTGTGGGAGGGCGCGATGGCGGCATCCCACTATAAGCTCGACAATCTCTGCGCGGTCGTCGACCGCAACCGCCTGCAGATCTCGGGAAATACCGAGGACGTGATGGCGCACGATGATCTTCACGAGCGTTTTAAGAGCTTTGGCTGGAACGTGATCGACGTGGCGGACGGAAACGATATCGACCAGCTGATCGCAGCCTTTGCGGAGGCGAAGACGGTGAAGGGGAAACCGACCGTTTTGATCGCAAACACGGTGAAGGGCTGCGGCTCGTCCGTGATGGAAAACAAGGCTGCGTGGCATCACAAGGTGCCTACCGCGGAGGAATATGAACAGATCATCAAAGATTTTGCTGACAGAAAGGGGGCATTGTCATGAATAAGATTCCGAACCGTCAGGCCATCTGTGACGTTTTGATGGAAAAGGTGAAGACGGATAACGATATTGTCGTGCTCTGCTCCGATTCGAGGGGAAGCGCCTCGCTTGCGCCCTTTGCAAAGGAATATCCCGACCATTTTATCGAGACGGGTATCGCGGAGCAGAATCTGGTGGGCATTTCCGCCGGGCTTGCAAAGTGCGGGAAGAAGCCGTTTGCGGCGAGCCCCGCATGCTTCCTTAGCACGCGCAGCTACGAGCAGTGCAAGGTGGACGTCGCTTATTCGAACACGAACGTGACGCTGATCGGCATCAGCGGCGGCGTCAGCTACGGGGCGCTCGGCATGAGCCACCACTCCGCGCAGGATATCGCGGCGATGTGCGCAATCCCGAATATGCGTGTCTACCTGCCGAGCGACCGCTTCCAGACCGCGAAGCTCATCGAGGCGCTTCTTGCGGACGAGAAGCCGGCCTATGTGCGCGGCGGAAGGAATCCAGTAGAGGACATTTATACGGAAGAAAACTGTCCGTTTGAGATGGATCAGGCGACTGTGCTGTGCGAGGGCGGCGACGTGGCGCTCATCGCCTGCGGCGAGATGGTGCGTCCCGCTTACGAGGCGGCAAAGCTTCTGGAGGAAAAGGGCATCCATGCGACAGTGCTTGACATGTACTGCGTGAAGCCGTTAGATAAAGATGCGGTCATCAAAGCGGCCGGCAATGCGAAGGCGGTTGTGACCGTGGAGGAGCACGCGCCGTTCGGCGGGCTCGGCTCGATGGTCAGCCAGGTTGTCGGCGCAAACTGCCCGAAGAAGGTCGTAAATCTCGCGCTGCCGGATGCGCCGGTCATCACGGGCACATCCAAAGAGGTATTTGATTACTATGGGCTCAATGCGGAAGGGATTGCGAAGGCGGCGGAGGAAGCCTTAGGGTAAAGGATGGCTGTCTTCGGCGAGCAGGTTGTTTCTGGGCAAAGACTGTTTGAAAACGCCGGTGCCTGGCGAGGTATTTTCGAGCCTGGCATCCGCTGCGTTTGAAATCAAGCGCAAGCGTGTCTTTGTCAGAAATGACCGCTCACCGAAGAATGGCTGTGATATCGTTTAAGTATAGAAGAAGGTAAAAAAATGGGTAAATATGTGCTTGGGATCGATCAGAGCACCCAGGGCACGAAGGCTCTTTTGTTTGATGAGGAAGGAAAGCTTTTTTGCAGGAGCGACCTTCCTCATAAACAAATTGTAGACAATCGTGGCTGGGTAGAGCATGATCCGGATGAAATTTACAGGAACACGGTTCAGGTAGTGAAGAATCTCGTGGAAAAGGCGGGCATTGACAAGAATGAGCTTGCGGCGGTCGGCATCAGCAACCAGCGGGAGACGGCGGTGTGCTGGGAGAAGGAGACCGGAAAGCCGGTATACAACGCGATCGTGTGGCAGTGCGCCCGGGGCGCGGCCATCTGCGAGGAGCTGGAGCAGCAGGGATATGCCCCGATGATAAAGGAGCATACGGGGCTGCATCTCTCGCCCTATTTTTCGGCGGCAAAGCTCGCGTGGATCTTTCGGAATGTGGAAGGCGTAAAGGAACAGGCGCAGGCGGGAAAGATCGCCTGCGGCACCGTCGACAGCTTTCTGGTGCACCGTCTGACGGGCGGGAAAAATTTTCAGACAGATTATTCCAACGCTTCGCGCACGCAGCTCTTTAACATCCGCACGCTGAAATGGGATGAGGAGATTCTGGCGCTTTTTGGCATCGACATTTCGTGCATGGCAGAGGTCACGGATTCCGACGGGGACTACGGCGAGACGGATTTTGAGGGCTTTTTGGAGAAGCCGATTCCGATTCGGGGCGTGCTCGGGGATTCGCACGGCGCGCTGTTCGGGCAGGGCTGCCTGAAGAAGGGCATGATCAAGGCGACCTACGGGACCGGCTCTTCGATTATGATGAACATTGGGGAGAAGCCGGTGTTTACCGATCTGGGCGTTGTGACCTCGCTCGCGTGGTCGATGGACGGACAGGTGAACTATGTGCTCGAGGGAAATATCAACTATACGGGCGCCGTGATTACGTGGCTGAAGGATGACGTGAAGCTCATCGCCTCCGCGGCGGAGACAGACGCGCTGGCAAAGGCCGCGGCAAAGGAGGATCACACGTATCTGGTGCCGGCGTTTTCGGGGCTTGGCGCGCCCTACTGGGACAGCAGAGCGTCCGCGGTGTTAAGCGGCATGACGCGGACAACCGGAAAGGCGGAGATCGTGCGCGCGGCACTCGAGTGCATCGCTTACCAGATCACGGATATCGTGCATGTGATGGGCGAGGCGTCCGGCATTGAGATCGGGGAGCTGCGGGTGGACGGAGGCCCGACAAAAAACGATTACCTCATGCAGTTCCAGAGCGACCAGCTCGGCATCCCGGTGCGAATCCCCGAGGCGGAGGAGCTTTCCGGCATCGGCGCGGCCTATGCGGCGGGCATTGCGCTGGGAATTTTTGACAAAAAAATATTTGATAAAATGAGTCGAACAAGTTATACTTCTAAGTTAGAGGAGGATGTTCGCAGACAGCGTTATGAGGGATGGAAGGACGCTGTGAGGATGGCTATGACGAAGTAACGGTTCAGCGGCCGGCTGTGAGGCGGGCGAATGGCGCGGGCTGAACTTCTGCAAGGAAACAAAATGCGTACATAAAGGGATAAGCGGCTATGAAGGTAAACATGAAGCAGATCAGTGAGCTGACGGGAGTTTCCACTGCAACGGTTTCAAACGCCCTCAATTTTAAGCGGGGTGTGAATGCGGATACGGCGGCGCGCATCCTGCGGGTGGCAAAGGAGCTGGGCTATCTGGATGAGAGCCGGATCACGAAGGTGAAGTTTGTCACGTTTAAGAGAAACGGGAGCGTCGTGGAGGATACGCCGTTTTTTCCGCTGATGCTGACGGGTATCGAGCAGGAGTGCAGGGAAAACGGTATGGACATGGTCATGAGCAGCCTGGATATGCGGGACGCGGACTATGACGAGCAGGTCTGGAACCTGGTCAACGACAAGTCGTCGGCGATCGTGATGCTGGGGACGGAGATGCTGGCCGAGGATATCGGGCTGCTGCGCAATATCGCGAGTCCCTTTATTGTCGTGGATTACTGGACGGGGGACATGTCCTTTGACTGTGTTCAGATCGACAATGAGGATTCTGTCAGATATGCGACCCGGTATCTGATCAAAAAGGGACATACGAGCATCGGTTATCTGAAGGGAAATTTCCGGATCACGCCGTTTAAGGACCGGGGAAAGGGCTACCGCTCGGCGATGCGTCATGCGGGCATTCCGATCGTGGAGGATTTCACGCTCGAGGTGGGGACGACCATCGACAGCGCGTGTGCGGGGATGGAGGAGCATTTAAAGCGGGGCGTACGGCTGCCGACGGCGTTTATCGCGGACAATGATATGATTGCGCTCGGCGCGATGAAGGCCATGACACAGAGCGGTATCCGTATTCCCGAGGACGTGTCCATCATCGGCTTTGACGACCTGCCCTTTGCGGCGGTGGCGTCCACGCCGCTCACGACCGTGCACGTGCCAAAGCAGGAGATGGGACGGATCGTGGCGGACCGGCTGATGAAGATCATCCGGGGAGCTACAGCGGCGGCAAAAATACAGGTGTCTACGACGTTTGTGGAGCGGGAGAGCGTGCGGACGCTGCGGTAGTACAGTGTTATATACGCAATGCTGTACTATGGATGCCGGGGTGGAAATCGCCCCGAATGTTACTATGAGCGGTTTCGGCCGTGAATCGTAACAATGGTTTGACGGGATATGAGGGGGATCATGCATGAAGGTATTAAATTTCGGTTCGTTAAATTATGATTATGTGTACAAGGTGGATCATATGATCCTTGCGGGCGAGACGATGGACTCGTACAGTCTGGAAACACATTTTGGCGGCAAGGGCTTAAACCAGTCCGTCGCGCTGGCAAAGGCGGGGGTGCCGGTGAAGCACGCGGGAATGGTCGGCGAGGACGGGCAGGCGTTTTTGGATTTTTGCACCGAAAACGGCGTGGATGCGGAATATATCAGAAAGGTGCAGGGCAAGTCGGGGCATACGATCATCCAGCTGGACAAAAACGCGCAAAACAGCATCCTGCTCTACGGCGGGAGCAACCGCGCGATCACGAAGGAATATGTAGACGAGGTGCTGGGGCATTTTGAAAAAGGAGATATTCTGCTGCTTCAAAATGAGGTGAATCTGATGCCCTACATCATTGACACCGCTTACGGGCGGGGGATGCAGATCGTCTTAAACCCGTCGCCCTACAATGAGGCGCTGGACGGCTGCGACATGGGAAAGATCGCGGTCTTTCTCGTCAATGAGATCGAGGGGAAGCAGATCACGGGCGAGACAGAGCCGGAGCGCATTCTGGACGTTATGATGAGCCGATTCCCCGACGCGCGTATCGTGCTGACATTAGGAGGCGACGGCGTGGTTTACCGCGATAAGGAGCAGACGTGCAGGCAGGGCATTTTTAAGGTACAGGCGGTCGACACGACGGCGGCGGGCGATACGTTCACGGGCTATTTTATCGCCGGAATGCTGGAGGAGCTGCCGATTCCCGACATCCTGAGAAGATGCGCGAAGGCGTCGGCGATGGCAGTGTCGAAGATGGGCGCGGCAGAGTCGATTCCGACCGTGGAGGAGGTTAAGGCGGCGAAGCTGGACGCGTAGGGACAGGCCGCCAAGAGACAGATGAAGTCATGGAAAAGCGTTTAAAAGCAGAAAGCTGTCGTGTGATAATATCACGGCGGCTTTTTCTTTACTTGCCAGAAATAGCAAAAACAGGTATAGTATAGGAAACGAACAAAGTGTTTGCGTTTACTATAAGTAACAGAAACAGGCCATGCTGTCAGACAGAGGAGGTGCGTGCAATGAAGAGAAAACGGCTGCCGCTCGGGATTGAATTTTATAAGGAGATGATAGACAAGTCTTACTATTATGTCGATAAGACGCTGCTTGTGCGGGATCTGCTGGATCAGGGTGCGAAGGTGAACCTGTTTACGCGCCCACGGCGTTTCGGGAAGACGCTGACGCTTCAGATGCTGCGCACGTTTTTTGAGCAGGAGATCGGGCGTGACGGTGAGGCTGTGGACAACAGCCGCTATTTTGAGGGGACGAAGCTCGCTCAGGCGGGTGAGCAGTATATGGGCCGCATGGGCCGCTATCCGGTTATCTCGCTGTCGCTCAAATCGACGAAGCAGCCGGATTTTCAGATGGCGTATGCGTGCCTGCGGGATACGATTGCAAGTGAGTTCAGCAGACATGCGTATGTGCTTGCGTCCGACTGTATTTCAGAGGAAATG
>CAMTZV010000007.1 GCA_947086625.1 uncultured bacterium
CCTCGTCCGCCCGAATGCTGTCAAACGCGTCGCGTATGTTATTCGACAATCTCCTCACCTCCCAGCCTTGCTCTCAGCATTCCGCGCCCTCTCGAGAGCAGCGAATATACCGTATTTTCCTTTTTTCCGAGTATCCTCCCAATCTCGGCAGCCGAATACCCCTCGTAATAGTACAGATAGATCGCATCCTTGTACTTTGCCGGCAGCGCCAGCACCGCCTCAAGCACCTCCCTGTGATCCTCGGGAACCTCTGCCTGCATCTCGGCGACGACGTCCAGCGGCACCGTATTGCGCCTGAAAAAGCTCTTCAGATAGTCCTTACAGGCGTTGATCGTGATGCGCAGAAACCACGCCTTCTCGTGCCCCGCGCTCTCGAACGGCTCATCGTGCAGCATATATTTCAAAAACACGTTTTGAAAGACATCCTCCGTGTCCGCCTGATTTTTCAGATGGCAGAAGCAGATACGCCGCACCATATCCGCGTACTGCTCCACCGCACGGTTGATCTCAAAGTCGCTTCGCACCGCGTATCACCTCCCCTTCTGCGCATGACGGCGTTACAGTGAAGCCTTCCCCGATTTTCTTCCCCACACCATCATTACCGCAAGCAAAAGCAGGACGGCGAGAACGACCGCAAACGGGCTCCTTGTAAAGCCGGCAAACAGAAACGCCAAAAACGCGATGACCCCGTTTACACAGGCATACGGCAGCTGCGTTTTCACGTGCTCGACCAGTCCGCACTCCGCGCCTGTGGAGGAGAGGATCGTCGTATCCGAGATCGGCGAGCAGTGATCCCCGAACAGTCCGCCTGAAAGGACTGCGCCCACAGCGATCGCATAGGGGATCTCAAAGGCGTGCGCCATCGGGATCGCAAGCGGCATCATGATCGCAAACGTCCCCCATGAGCTTCCGGTCGAAAACGATACAAACGTCCCGAAAATGAAGATTGCCGCCGGCACGAGCGCGCCCGAGAAATTCATGCTCTTTAAGCCGTTGACGATGAAATCCGCAGTACCGAGCGCACTGATCATGCTCCCTAAAGACCATGCGAGCACGAGCGTTACCGCCACGTCCGTCATGCCCTTCATGCCGTCCACGTAGATCCTGAACGTATCGCGGAATGTCTTTACCTTATAGACGGCAATCAGCGCCATCAGCGTGAGCGCCCCGTAAAAATAGCCCATCGTCAGCGCCACGCGGAACGCATTCCCGTCGACCTTTTGGAACGGAAAGCCCAGCGGCGCCAGCGTGATAAAAAGCGTTGCAAACACGACGAGGATCGGGGCAATCACCATGCTGGGCTTTGCATGCGACGTCGTGTAGGCCGCATCCTTCCCGGGCTGCTCTTTCACATCGTCCTCAAAGGCGTACTCCCTTGTGGCAGCCGCCTCCTCCGCCCGCTTCATCTGTGAGAAATCCTTCTTTGTAAACGCCACGAGCGGGATCATGACGATCGCCAGAATCGCGTAGATCTGGAACGGTATCGCCGCCACAAACGTGCTGTAGTCGGACACGGCGACGTTCAGGTTCTCAAATTCTGCCTGGATCAGTCCCATAATGTACACGCCCCAGCCGATAAACGGGATGAGGATCGCCACCGGCGACGACGTGGAGTCTAAAATCCACGCGAGCTTCTCCCGCGAGATCTTCAGCTTGTCAAACAGCGGCCGGAACACCGGCCCGACGAGAAGCGGCGTCCCCAGATCCGAGAAAAAGATCAAAATACCCCCCAGCCATGCGCACAGCTGCGCTTTCAGCTTTGTGTTGACGTAGCGGTACACACTTTTGCTGAATGCCTGCGCCCCGCCGGATTTCTCCATCAGCTTGATAAATCCCCCGATAAAGATGACGAGCACGATCACGCCCGCATTATACGAGTCCGTGAGCTGCACAAAAAAGTAATCCCCAATGATCGATTTCGTTGCCAGAAACGGATTGCCCCCTGCAAAGATCATCGTTCCGACAAACCCTCCGCAGAACAGCGACAGAATGACATTCTTACTCTTAATCGCCATGACAACCGCTACGAGCGGCGGCAGCAGGCTCAAAAAACCATAATTTGCAACCTCCATAACTTTATCCCCCGTAAATTTTTTCTGTTCCTATCATACGAATTCTGCCGGATTTCGTCAATAGGTTTTAAACATTCGTGTATCATGTTCTCACGGAGCGCGCAGCCAGTGCGCGTTCCCGGGGCGTACTGAAAATGAAATATTGCTGTTCACCCGCGCAGATCTTTGCTATAATTGATTTTGGACATCGCAGGCATCGAAAAGACGAAGAGGTGATTTTCATTATGCAGGACATCAGATCAACGAAACAGGTGATGGCGCAGGCGGCCCGCCTCGCCTTTCCCTACACCATCCCGATCTTTGCGGGCTTCTGGTTTTTGGGCATTACATACGGCATCTACATGAACGTGTCCGGTTTCAGCTTCGTCTACCCCATGCTCATGAGTCTTACGATCTTCGGCGGCTCACTGGAATTTCTCGCGGTGAAAATGCTGCTCTCGGCCTTCGCGCCGCTGCAGACCCTTGTCATGGCGCTCATGATTCAGGCCAGGCATTTATTTTACGGCATTTCCATGCTGGATCAATTCCGGGGAACGGGCTGGAAAAAAGTGTATCTCATTTTCGGCATGTGCGACGAGACGTTTTCCATCAATTACTCCGCTAAAATCCCGGAGGATGTGGACCGCGGCTGGTTCATGTTTTTCGTGACGCTGTTCAACCATTTTTACTGGTTTTCCGGCGCAACGCTCGGCGGGCTTTTGGGAAATCTGATCACGTTTGATACAAAAGGGCTGGACTTCGTGATGACCGCCCTGTTCGTCGTCATCTTTTTAGAGCAATGGCTCAAGGAAAAAAAGCATGCCTCTTCCCTGATCGGCGTCCTCGCCGCTGCGGCCTGTCTGCTGCTCTTTGGCGCGGATTCCTTTCTCGTTCCGACGATGGCGTGCATCCTCTGCCTCCTTACCGTCTTCCGCAAACCGATTGAGAAAGCAGGTGATTTCACATGACGCTGACACAACAGATCATTACCGTCGGCATTTGCGTGCTCGCCACGATAGCGACCCGGTTTTTGCCGTTTTTACTGTTTTCCTCGAAAAAACCGACACCGGGCTATATCCGCTATCTCGGAAAAGCGCTCCCCGCCGCCATTTTCGGGATGCTTGTCGTCTACTGCTTAAAAAACGTGAGCATTTTAACCGGAAGCCACGGCGTGCCCGAGCTTCTTGCGATCGCCGTCGTCGCAGCGCTGCACCTGTGGAAACAGCAGATGCTTCTTTCGATCGCGGGCGGCACCGTCTGTTATATGCTGCTCGTGCAGCTTGTTTTTTAAAGGCAGTCTCGTTTACATGGCATACGGAGGTTTTTATATGGAAGTAACATTATCCGAAGCAGCGACTGACGACGTAAAGGAGCTGCACGCGATGCAGGTAGAAGCGTTTCAGAATTTATTGGAGAAATATCAGGATTATGACACCAGTCCCGCAAGTGAAGGCGTGGAAAAAGTAGCGGAGCGGCTGAAACAGGATTTTACATATTACTATTTCATCCGTATTGGACAGAAAAACGTCGGGGCGATCCGTATCATTGACCCAAAGGACGGGACTGGCAAATTCATATCGCCGATTTTCGTGCTGCCGGAATTTCAGGGAAAGGGCATCGCGCAGAAAGCGATCCGGCTCTGTGAAACAATCCACGGAGGCGGGCTTTGGGGGTTAGCCACCATTTTGCAGGAGCCGAAAAACTGTCATTTATATGAAAAAATGGGATATCGCAGGACCGGGAAAACGTCGGTCATCAACGAAAGGCTTACGCTGGTCTTTTATGAAAAACTGATACAGGAGGCGCATTTTGAAGAGAGAAACCTATGAGCTGCTTGAACGCTATATGATCTGCTGCATGGAAGATACCGCCCACGACAAGGAGCACATCTATCGTGTGCTGTACCACGCATTGGAAATCGCAAAAACAGAGCACGGCGTCGACTATGACGTCCTGATCGCCGCGTGTCTGCTGCACGATATCGGCAGAAAAGAGCAATTTAAAAATCCTGCCCTGTGCCATGCCGCGGTCGGAGGCGAAAAGGCGTATCAGTTTTTGCTGGCGCACGGCTTTGAGCCTTCCTATGCAAAGCAGGTAAAGCAGTGCATTCAGACGCACCGCTACCGGCAAAACAATCCGCCGCAAAGCCTCGAGGCAAAGATATTATTTGACGCCGATAAACTGGACGTAGCCGGTGCGGTAGGAATCGCAAGGACGCTGCTCTACAACGGCATCACCGGCGAACCATTGTACTCCCTGCTGCCCGACGGTTCCGTTTCGACCGGGGAAACCGACACGGAACCGTCCTTTTTCCACGAATATAAATACAAATTAGAACATTTGTATGCGAGCTTTTACACCGAAAAAGCAAGAGCGATGGCAAACGAGCGACAAGCGATTGCAGCCGCCTTTTATAACAGCCTGTACGGGGAAGTGAACGCGTCCTATCAAAATGGGATGGATGAGCTGGAACGCTTGCTGGAAGGGACGGACTGTGTAAATATTATCTGAACACCGAAGTCCCGCCGGAACTTCTTGACAGCCAGCCCCGATTATTATAATCTAATCTACAGGAAACAAAAAGCCAGCAAAGAGGAAACCAATGAACGACAACGACAAACGCAAAAAAATCATGCTCGCCCTGATTCTCTCGGCGATCATCGTACTGATCAGCTTCATCTACAACAATTACGTCGCAAAGGCAAAGCCGGTCGCAAAGAGCGACTTCCTGTTTAACACGATCGTGGAGATCCAGCTCAACGACTCCACGGACGAATCGCTCATCGACGACTGCTTTGCGCTGGGGGATCGCTACGAGCAGTATTTCAGCCGGACGCGGACGGACAGCGACATTTACAAAATCAACCACGCGGGCGGCGCTTCGGTGGAGGTTCACGAAGAAACCGCCGCGCTCATCCGCACGGGAATTGAATACGGAGCATTCAGCGAAGGCGCCTTTGACATCACGATCGGCGCCCTTTCTGATTTATGGGATATCCCGAACAACCAGAACACGGTTCCCTCACAGGCGGACATTGCGCGCGCGCTTGCCACGGTCGACTATAAACAGATCGACGTCACGGGAAACACCGTCACACTGAAAAACCCCGACGCGATGCTCGACCTCGGCGGCATCGCCAAGGGCTACGCAGCCGACCAGATGAAGGCTTACTTAAACGAAAACGGCGTTCACGAGGGATTTATCAATCTCGGCGGCAACGTGCTCACCCTCGGCGAAAAAAAAGACGGGCCCTACCGCATCGGCATCCAGAAGCCCTTCGACGAGGGCGGAGCCGTCATTACAACCGTGGAAATCGACGATCAGAGCGTCGTGACCTCCGGCCGCTACGAGCGCTATTTTGAAAAGGACGGCCGCATTTATCACCACATCTTAAACCCCGCCGACGGCTATCCGTACGAGAGCGGGCTCAACGGCGTAACGATCATCTCCGACTCCTCGATGGAGGGCGACGCGCTCAGCACGATCTGCTTTGCGCTCGGCATGGAAAAGGCGAAAGCGCTGCTCTCCAATATGACGGATGTCGACGCGATCTTTATCGACAAGGACAACCGGCTTTTTCTGGATGACTGATTTTTCAGATCATCGGCATCAATCTGCGCGGCTGCAGGGGCTGCTGGCTGAATCATGTTCTCCCGCAGCCATAGCATGCCCCCTTGGGTATGCAGCAAGTGCATGGCTCGGGTGTGAAAAGTAACGACGAAACTGTCATAATTTTCCTTCCCTTCACGTCGAAAACTGTCTCTTTTTCAGAAGTTTTCGACTTCTATGTCTGAAATTATCCATTACGCAAAAGTTTCTGACTTCAAAGTCTGAAACTTCTTGCTTTTTTCTTCTCTTCAGCTATAATAGAGTATAAGAAAAAAGCCCCTTACCGGAACGAACGTAACAGTTCAGCCTATCGGCGGAATCGTTACGAGCGGCAACGGGCAGACTGCGACGAAAAGGAGGAGCGCCATGTCCGAGCTGATCAACCGTCCCGCATATTTGGAACAGCTGCTTTTGCACAAGGACGTCGATCTGGTCAAGATCGTCACCGGAATCCGCAGATGCGGAAAGTCCACGCTGCTTGATTTGTTCCATCAACATCTGATAGAAAGCGGCGTCCCGGAGGAAAACATCATCCACATGAATCTGGAATCGCTGCGCTACCGCGCACTGACCGACTATCTGGCCTTCTACGACCATGTCAGCGCACGCATCGCAAAGACCGGAAAAACATACCTGATTTTTGACGAGCTGCAGGCCGTGGAACACTGGGAAAAGGCAGTGGAATCCTTCCGGCTTGATTTTGACGTGGATATCTATATCACCGGCTCTAACGCATACCTGCTCTCGACCGAATTTTCTACGCTGCTCTCCGGCAGATATGTGGAAATCCGAATGCTTCCGCTCTCCTTTCAGGAATTTCTGACCTTTTATGAATTTGAGCCCTCCGTCACGACGGACGAAAAATTCCAGAAATATTTACAGTACGGCGGCATGCCGATTCTCCGGGAATACCGGTTTCAGGAAACACAGAGCACGCAGGCGCTCGAAGGCATCTACTCCACCGTCATCCTGCGGGATATTTTGCAGCGCAACCCGCAGGCCGACCAGAACACGCTCCAGAAAATCGTGCTGTTCCTCTGCTCGAACATCGGCAGCATCACCTCGCCGAACAGCATCGGAAACGTGCTCTCAAGCGAGGGGGATTTGACAAACGCGAAAGGAAAAAATATCGCCGGAAAAACGGTTGAGCGCTACATCGCCATGCTGCGCAGCGCCTTCATTTTCTACTCCGTCGGGCGCTACGATATCAGGGGAAAGCAGCTCTTAAAAACGCTCGGGAAAAATTATATCATCGACCTTGGCTTCCGAAACATGCTCCTCGGCTACCGCGACGCAGACCGCGGGCACATCCTTGAAAATATCGTCTTTTTGGAGCTGCTCCGCCGCAATTACCGCGTCTCCATCGGCAAGCTCGACGAGACCGAGGTGGATTTTGTCGCCGAAAAGCCGGACGACAAGCGCTACATCCAGGTGACCGAAAGCATGCAGTCGCCGGAGACGAGGGAGCGGGAGCTGCGTCCGCTTCGCATGATACCGGACAACTACGAAAAGCTCGTTCTCTCGATGGACAAAAGCTACATCAGCTCCTACGACGGCATCAAAGCCCTGAACCTGATGGACTGGCTGCTCGCCTGAACCGTCCCGGAAACGCCCGCAAAAGCCTCCGGTCTCCCGCCGCCATCGTCGGGTCATACCAGGCAGCTACACATTCCGCTCCTTTCTCGTGAGCACGTCCTGCGCATAGGCCCCGATTTTCGTGATGCAAAGCAGCGTCGCCACAAGAAAGACGCCCGGAATGAACACGATCCACCACGCGCCCGTAAACATTGCGCTCTGCGCCAGCGAGAGCATGCTGCCCCACGAGATGATCTCCAGCGGCAGACCCAGCCCAAGAAAGCTCAGCGTCGATTCCGCGGCAATGGCGTTTCGGATATTCATGATGACCATAAACAAGATCGACGCCAGCAGATTCGGAAACAGATGCCACCGCAAAATGTGAAAAAACCCGCCGCCCATGCACCGGGACGCGATCACAAATTCGCTTCGCCTGAGTCTTTGCACCTCCGTGCGCACGACTTTTGCGATGCCGCACCAGCCCGTAGCCCCAATCACGACAGCAATCGTGAGCACGTTCTGCTCTCCCGCGACAGCCTGTAAAAAAACGATCATAAGCAGCGAGGGCACGCTCAGAAAAATTTCCACAAACCGCATCAGCGCAAGATCAAGCCACTTTGGCGCAAAACCGCATAACGCGCCGAGCACAACGCCGATCGCCGTCGAGAGAAGCGTCGATATGCAGCCGATCAGCAGCGATATTCGCCCGCCGTACCAGATCATTGAAAACAGGTCGCGCCCCAGCGTATCCGTCCCGAACAAAAATTCCCCGCCCGGCGCACGTTCGCTGTTCGCCAGATCCATAAACGTCGGATCCTTCGTCATAAAAAGCTCGCCGCACACACAGCCCGCAACGATCAGCGCAAGCAGCACAGACGCCGCCCATGGCTTTTTTTCTGCTTTCCGTTCAAGTCTGCGGCTTTTTTTCTGCTTCCCGTTCAAGCCCTCGTCTCCTTCCCCGCTGCAGCTCAGATACAGATACATCCCGATCCCCCCGTTATCCGCCTTATCGTTCGCATCTGTCCCCGTTATCCGCCCTGTCGTTTTCTATCCCCGGTCAGGCTCCTGCCGATCGCGCGATCGGATCCTCGGATCAAACCGCTCCCCGATGGCCTGCCCGAGCCGGCTGCTGAAAATGACGATGATGCCGGAGAGCAGGGCAAGCACCATCAAAAGATTGTAATCCTTGTAGCGCGCGCTCTCATAGGCGAGCGTTCCGATGCCCGGATAAGAAAACACCGTCTCCACGATGTATGTCCCGCCCAGCACATGCGGTACGGAGATCGCCATGATTCCAAGATACGTCGGCAGAACATTTTTCAGGCAGTGCCCAAACAAAACCGATCGCCGCTTCAGTCCCTTCGCCCGCGCGAGCAGCACATAATCCGCGCGCATCTCCTCGATGAGACGGTTGCGCACCAGATACGCATAGTACCACAGGTGCCCCAAAATCACGGCGCACAGCGGTAAGATCAGGTGCCACAGCCGGTCCGAAAACCCGCCCCCGCCGCCAAGCGTATACGCGCCGCTGCCCGGAAGCAGACGCAACGTGACCGAAAAAATATAAATGAGCAGCAGCGAGAGCCAAAACTCCGGGATAACGCTCACAGCCGTCCCGAGCGTGCAGATGATACGGTCTAAAAGGCCGTGTGCACAGTACGCGCAAAAAATCCCAAGCAGCAGCGAGAGCCAAAACAGGCAGACAAAGCCAAGACCGCCAAGGAGGAGCGTATTGCCCACACGCGCGCCGATCACCTCCAGCACATCCTGTTTATATTTATAAGAGATTCCAAAATCCCCCTGCACGGCACGCTCCAGCCATTTCCCGTACTGCACGGCAAGCGGCTCGTTCAGCCCGAGCCGCTCCATTGCCATCTCCCGCTCCTGCCCGCTCATCCTTTCCACACGCGCGCCGTAATAAGACGCCAGCGGATCGCCCGGCGCAAGACGCGCAATGCAAAACACAAGCACAGACAATATAAAAATGCTCGCAGCAAAGGAAAGCAGCCTTTTCCCGTAAAAAACAAACCTCATCCGCATCCCTCCCTGTCGCTTTCGAACTCATCTGCCGCTTTTTTGCTCCCATCGTTCACCAGGGCTTTGGCATCGCATCCAAAAGCCGCTTCGTATACGGATGCTTCGGAGCCGCAAACAGGTCTCCTGTCTTGGCAACCTCCACAAGCCGCCCCTCATACATCACGCCGACGCGGTCGCACAAAAGCCGCACCATCGCAAGGTCATGCGCGATCAGCAGAAACGTAAAGCCGTGCTCCTTTTGCAGGTGCATAAAAAGCTCCGCGAGCGCGGCCTGCGTCATTACGTCGAGAGACGCAAACGGCTCGTCCGCCACGAGAAGCTGCGGCTCCATCGAAAGCGCCCGCGCGATTGCCACCCGCTGGCGCTGCCCGCCGGATAGCTTTGCCGGATAGCGCTCCATATAATCATCCGAAAGTCCCACATACTTTAGCTGAAACGCAGCCTCCGCATACGGATCGCCGCGCTTTGTCGTCACATGGTGCAGACGCATCGGCTCCGCGATGATATCCTTCACCTTCATCCGCTGGTTGAGGCTTGAAGCGCTGTCCTGAAAGATCAGCTGGCGCAGTGCCTGCAAACGTTTTTTTTCTGCGTGCGTCCCGCCCCTCTTAAAAACCGAGCGGCCCTCGTAGCGCACATCGCCCTCGTCGGGACGGTATACGTTCATAATCAACCGCGCCAGAGTCGATTTCCCGGAGCCGGACTCACCCACCAGACCGAAAAGCTCGCCCTTTCGGATCACAAGCGACACGTCGTCCACCGCGCGCACGCACGTCGTTTTGCCGGCCGAAAACCGCTTTGTCAGATGCGAGAGCTCAAGCAGCGCTTCCCCGCCCGAGGCTGTCGGCTCCTTTTTTTTCAGCCGCTCGGGCGTCGCCGCCAACAGCTTTTTCGTGTACGGATGCCGGGGCGTCTCAAAAATCTCTTCGACCCTCCCGCACTCTGCGATCGCCCCCGCATGCATAACTGCGACCTTTTTAGCCATCTGCGCCGCCACCCGCAGGTCGTGCGTCACAAACAAAATCGCCATGCCCTGGCTTTTCTGCAAACGTCTCAGCAGAGCGAGCATTTCCGCCTGAACCGTCACATCCAGCGCGCTCGTCATCTCGTCCGCCAGCAAAATCTGCGGGCGTGCCGCCAGCGCGATGGCGAGCACCGCCCGCTGACGCATACCGCCTGAAAAATGATACGGGTACAGCTCCTTGCGGCTTTTCGCATCGGCGATGCCGACAAGCTCCATCAGCTCGCAGACGCGCGCATGAACGTCCCTTTTGGAAAGCCCCCGCTCATGCAGGCGGACCGCCTCGCCGATCTGCGCCCCCACCGTCAGCGCCGGGTTTAACGCCGTCATCGGATCCTGAAACACCATCGAGACGACGCTTCCGCGCAGACGCCGCATCTTTTCCTCCCCAAAGCGGGTAATATCCGCGCCGTTCACATAAATGCTGCCGGAGGTGATGCGCGCCGCAGGCGGCAGCAGCTTCATCACGGATCTGCACAGCATGCTTTTCCCGCAGCCGGATTCGCCGACCAGCGCCAGCGTCTCACCGTCCGAAAGCGACAGCGATACGTCGTTGATCACGGGTATGCCGTGCGCACCGTCGTCAAAGGTGACGGTCAGATGCTCCAATCTCAATCGTTCGTTCATAAGTCCTGCCTGTCCGTCGTGAGTATTTGGCCCGTGCCGCCGAATCGTCACTGTAAAAACTCCCACTCTGTCACATTCCAGAAAATACCGACGCCGTGATGCCCCATGACCGTATGCCCGTCGATGCCCGAAAGCCCCGCCTTCGCCACATAGTCCGCGTCGATGTAGCAGATAAACGCAAACGGCGGATCGTCCGCAAGCGCTTTCTGGAAATTCGCGTACGCCTCTCTTCGCACCGACTCATCGTCGCTCTCCCGCGCCTGCCGCAAATACATGTCAACCGCTTCGTTGGAATAGCTGCTGTAGTTGGCGCCCTTGTTTGT
>CAMTZV010000008.1 GCA_947086625.1 uncultured bacterium
AAGCACCTGCTGTATGCAGTACGCGTTGTTCTCGTAGATATCGAAGATGACAAGCATTTACGGTCTGTGGGACGCAATCTGACGGCAGAGCTCACTTCCGATCGAGCCGCCGCCGCCCGTGATGAGTACGACCTTGCCCGAGACATAGCCCATGATCGAATCCAGATCGACGCTGACCGGCTCGCGCCCCAGCAGGTCGTTGACGTCAACCTCCTTGAGCTTGCTGACGCTCACCTCGCCGTTCACGAGCTGGTAAATGCCCGGCAGACGCTTCAGCTCGCAACCCGTCTCCTTGCAGATGTTGACGATATCCTTTATTTCCTTTGCGGACGCCGAGGGAAGCGCGATCATGATCTCATCCACCTCGAGTGCCTGTGCCTTTTCAATGATATCCTCCCGCGTGCCGATGACCCGCACGCCGTGGATATACGTGCCGCGCTTCTCCGGCGCATCGTCGATCACGCCCACAAGGCGCTTGTTCACATGCTGGCTGCTCATGATCTCCTTGATCAGCGAGCTGCCCGCGGAGCCTGCCCCGATCACCATGACATTCCTCCGCACGCTCTTGTCCGCACCCGCGTTGCTGCGCAGCGTCCGAAAGCCCCGGTAAAAATACCGCCCGAACGTCGTAAAGCCGAGTAAAAACATCCCGTAAAGCATGTAATAGCTGCGCGGCAGCGGATTGAAGTGCTCCCTGTGGTTGAGCAGAATAATGAGCATATTCGCAATGGTATCCACGACGCACGCCGAGACGACGTAGAGCATCTCGGTCATACCGGCATACGTCCACAGGCTCGTATACAGCCGAAAGGCCGAAAAGATGAGAAGCGCCGCCACGATGCTGAGCATCAGCGACGACCAGATCACGCCCAGGTACTCCTCCGGCACCTTGTCCGGCTTCAGCTCAAAGCGCGTCAGCAGCGCCATGTAGCTCGCCAGTGCCACCGCCGCGATATCGTAGCATACCAGATAGACTCTTCTTATGAGTAATTTTGCGTTCATTTGTTTTCTTTTATCTCCAAAGTGATTTTATAACCCCGCAGATGCGTTCCAGATCCTCGTCGTCCATCTTCGTATCACTCGGCAGACAGACGCCCCGTCGAAACAGTGTGCCTGAAACTGACGTATCCGCCCCCATCCGGGCGTCCGCGACCGCAAACGCCTCTCTACCGACACAGCGACCGCTTTCATCCGCCGCAACAAAGTCGCAGTCTGCAAACACCGGCTGTAAATGCATCGGCTTCCACACCGGACGGCTCTCCACGTCGTCCCGCTCGAGCGCCTCGATGAGCGCAAGCGGCCCCACAGGCGCCTCGTCCGTAAGCTGCGCGGCGCTCAGCCAGCAGTTGCTGTGCGTACCCTCGCGCAGCGGCATCATTGAAAAGCCGGGGAGCACGCCAAGCTCCCGCTTATAATACTCGTAGATCGCGCGCTTTTTTGCGACGCGCGCATCCAGCACCTTCAGCTGTCCGCGGCCGATTCCCGCCACGATGTTGCTCATGCGGAAATTATAGCCGATCTCGGTGTGCTCGTACCAGCGCGCCGGCTCGCGGGACTGCGTGGACCAGAAGCGGACCTTGGCGATGCGCCGGTCTGCCTCCGCTTCATCTGCTATGTTACAGAATAACATACCGCCGCCCGAAGTGGTAATAATTTTGTTCCCATTAAAGGAAAAAATGCCATAGTCGCCGATCGTCCCGGCATATTTCGGTACGCCACCCGTACACGCGCCGGTGAAGGTGGAGCCAAGCGCCTCCGCCGCGTCCTCGATGAGCGCCACGCCATAGTCTTTGCAGATACGCACGATTTCATCCATATCCGCCATCAGTCCGTACAGGTGCACAACGATAACCGCCTTCGGCAGACGTCCCGACGCCTTGTATTTCTCCAGCCCCGCGCGCAGCGCCGCCGGGCTCATATTCCACGTCTCATAATCGCTGTCGACAAACACCGGCGTCGCACCCACGTAGGTGATCGGATTCGCCGATGCGGAAAACGTCAGCGACTGTGCAAACACCACGTCCCCCGGCCCCACGCCAAGCGACATGAGTGCGAGCTGGATCGCTGCCGTGCCCGCGGAGAGCGCCGCGCCTGCCCGTGCGCCGATCTTCGCCCCCAGCTCCTTTTCAAATTCGATCACGTTCTCGCCCAGCGGCGCGATAAAATTTTTTCTGAATGCATCCTCAATATAATATTTTTCGTAGCCTTCGTCCGACATATGCGGCGATGCCAGAAAAATGTGCGCTTTCTCTTTCATAAAAACCGTACCTCTTTTCTAAATCTAATCCCACTCGTTCTTCTTCCTGCGCAGCCTTTTGGGCACAATGATATATGGGAAAATTCCAATGCGTGCGCCCAGATTGTGTATCACGCCAAACGCAATACATCCCACGATGATCTGCACCCATGTCTTATAGCCCTCCTGGTAGGACTCCTTCGAGACGCGTCCGCCCTCTCCGACCATGTCTACATAAAAATCCGTCGCGGTGAGCGGGCGGCTGCCGTCATAATTGATCTGATTCATAAACGACTCGTCCGCCGCCAGATCCGCCTCCACGAGACGGCCCACCGGAAGCGTGTTCATCCCTGTGAAATAATCCCCGTCGGAGACGACGTTCTCGTTGTTGATGAACATCGCCACCCGCTCGCCGCTTGGCAGCTCCACGCTGTCCAGAAAACGGCCGCCGAAGTAGCCGCCGCCCTCGTTGCGGTAGGAGATCCCCTCTGTCTCCAATGTGAAAAGCTCGTGGCTTCGAATGTCGTCGATACACGTGATGCGGTAGATATCGTCCGTGGCAACACCGCCCACCACGCCGTCTGCCACCTGCCGCGACTCGCTGTAGCTCTCATACGTCTGCTCCGTGACCCGGTCCACGCCCTTTCCCGCGAGCCATGCGACGCCAAACGCCAGCAGCAGGCACAGCCACATGTCAAATCTCATCCGATAAATTCTCATATCTTCATCCTCCCTGTACACCCCGCAACGATTCCGGCCTCTCCACAGCCGTCGGAACCGCTATGCGTGCTCTTTTCTCCCGTCGTCCCGCGCACAACAGCTTCGGCAGGCTGACCTCTTACTGCCGCAGATCCGTCCGAACCGTTATCCCCCGTGCAGCTTCTTCCGCAAAAAGGCGAGCAGCGCGTCATAGTTTTCCGGCCGGTGCGGAAAATCGCAGCCCGTGCACACCTTGACCTCCCGCCCGCTTCTGTCCTTTTTAAACGCGGGCGTCCCGGGACAATCCGCATAAGGGTTCAGCGGACAATAGCAGAACAGGCAGTTAAAGTCCTGCCCTTCCATTCCGCTGTGGCATGGAAAATATTTGCAGCTCCTGTTCTCAAAAAAGCGATGGCTCATCTCCATGCTTTGCACCTCCCGGCCGCCAAATTTCTGCAGCAGACAACATTTCTTCTTATTTTATAACAATAACCGCATTTTGTGAAGCACCTTCTTTTCCATCCGGCTCACCTGTACCTGCGTCATGCCCATGTCGTCGGCCACACGGCTCTGCGTCTTTCCCTCAAAATAGCGCAAATGAATGAGCTGCCGCTCCTTTGGCTCCAGACGAAGAATCAGCTGCTCGATGACAACCTGATCCAAAAGCCGCTCCTCCTCCCGCGATTCGTCGGCAACCTTGTCCACAAGATAGAGCTCGCTGCCGTCCGACTGGTAAACGGTCTGATAGATCGAGGCAACCTCCTCCCCGGCATCCAGCGCCATCGTGATCTCCTCCTCGCTCAGTCCCGTATCCCTCGATATCTCCGCCAGCGTCGCACTGCGCCCAAGCTGCTGTTCGAGCTTCTCGCGGCTCTTTCGGATATGCCAGCCGTTTTCCTTTAAGCTCCGGCTCACCTTTACCATGCCATCGTCCCGCAGAAACCGGCGGATCTCTCCCATGACGAGCGGCACCGCATAGGTGGAAAAGCAGACCTCATACGAGAAATCAAATTTTTCGATCGCCTTCATCAGGCCGATCGACCCGATCTGAAAGAGATCCTCCCGCTCGCAGCCGCGGTTCTCAAAGCGCTTTACCACGCTTCCCACCAGCCCGAGGTTTTCCTTCACCAGCAGGTCACTCGCCTCTTTATCCCCGTTTTTCGCACGCAGAAGCAATTCCATCGTGTGCTCCATCGCTCACACCTTCTGCAGGAGATGCAGCTTTTTGTTCATGATGATGCGCGTGCCGTGCCCCTGCTCGGACTCGATATGTACCTCGTCCATAAACGCCTCCATAAAGGCAAAGCCCATGCCCGAGCGCTCTGCGTCGGGCCGCGTCGTAAAAAACGGCTCTCTGGCCTTTTTGATGTCCTCAATTCCCTTCCCATAGTCGGTAACGGTGATGCTCACCCGCGATCCCACCTTTGTGCACGTTAAAAGGACTTGTCCGACCTCCTTTTCATAGCCGTGGATGATTGCATTCGTCACCGCCTCGGATACCGCGGTTTTCACATCCTCCATCTCGTCGACCGTCGGGTTTAAATCCACCAGAAACGCCATGATCGTCATACGCGCAAATTGTTCGTTTTCCGGATAGGAGTCGAAGCGGATGCTCATCTCCTGCGCCTGCTCTCTAATCATATCGTCTTTCCTCCTTTACTGTAATCAGCCGCGGCAGCCCCGCCAGCGCAAATATTTTCCGGACGCGCGCACTCAGGTGCTCCGCCTCCACGCTGCCCCCGGTATAGCCCATCTTTTTGCTGCGGCCGATGAGCATGCCGATCCCCGAGCTGTCCATAAACTCCGTATTTGAAAAATCAAAGATCAGATGTCTGATCTGATAGCTGTCGATCAGCTCGTCCACCTCGGTGCGCAGCCTGCCGGCCGCACATTCGTCGATCTCACGCGGCGCGAAAACACGCAGGCTTCCGCTCCCCGCCTCATACTGAAATTCCATGCTATGCCTCTCCTTTATTGATTGAAATCGAATTTCCTTCTGCCCCCTATGATCGAGCGGGAAAATTTTCTCTCTGCCCGCGTTCGGCCCATGCGCCGCTTTTGCAGCATATTCCTTCTGCACGGGGCTGCGCAAAGAAAAAGACACAACCTCTGAAAAGAAATTGTGTCTTTTGTATTCCATCTCTGTTTTTCTGTTGCCGCTTACGCCCAGATCGCCTACTGCTCCAGCATACTGCCGATCTGCGCCGCATAGCGGTTCGCGTTGTACGCGAGGCTCGTGTTCGGGAAAAGCTCTGCAACCCTGGAATAGCACTCGTGCGCCTTCTCCCAGTTTTCGAGCTTGCGGTACGCCTGCGCCAGATTATAGAGCGCGTTCCCGTTTTCATACTGCTCATCCATCGATACGACCTTTGCGAGCTGCAAGGCGGCCTCATCGTTACGCCCGCTGTTGTAGGCAGCCATACCCGCGTCGTACGCCTGCCGGAGGTACCTCTGGTTTACCTGCTCCCGCAGCGTCTTTATGATTTTTTTCGCATTTTTTGAGAGCAGCTTTTCATTGATCCCCTCCAGTGCGTCGCCCGCCGCCTCAATATCCTCGTTGATATAAGCGTCGTACGCCACAAGAAGCGCTTCGCTCGCATCGATGGCGGCATCCTTATTCTCCACGTTGTTCTTTGCGCTCTCCACATCGCCGGTCAGCGCATCGATCTGCTCCTCCAGGGATTTGATCGCCTGGTTTTTATCCGCGATCGTATTGTTCGCCTCCGTCACCGCCACGCTCGCATCGCTCACCGCCTGCTTGCGCACGCCCGGCACGACCATATACCATGTAATCGCAACGCCGATCGCAACGCCTACCAGCAGGTTTGCCGCCATGCTCCAGAAATTGACATCGCCGCGCAGCTTTGGCTGGATAATCACGTCGTTGCCGTTCTGGTAGGCGACGGCCTGCGCCTTTTTTGCTTTTTTTCCGCCGCTCTCGCTTGCCTGCTTTGCCGCCTCCTTCAGATAGCGCGCAGTAACGGGATTTCCGACATCGATTGCCTCCGCCTTGCGCAGCGCCTTTCCCGCCGCGTCAAGGTTTCCGTCATGAATGTAGATCAGTGCCAGAAGCTGCCAGCCCTTCACCATTTTCGGACTGCCCGAAAGGATCTTTTTGAGCTGTATGACCGCAAGGTCGAGACTGTCCTGCCTGCAATAAACAAGTGCCTGATTGTACTTGCGCGCCTGCTGGTTGATGCGCTCCTTCTCGGTCGGGTCCTTTTTCGTCCGCTCCAGATAAAAGGAGGCGCGGTTTTCCTGTGCCTGATAGCCCTTGCTGATGAGCCATTCCCGCACAGCCGCTACGCCCTCGCCCGTCTCGTAATAGATCAGGCCAAGAAGATTGCGCGCGTTCGTGTTTACCTTATTATATTGCAGGCTTAAGCGCAGATCCGCGATGGCGCCGGTCAGATCCCGCACCTTCGCCTTTCCGAGCGCCTGATTATACAGGTAGTTGGAGATCCCCACAAACCTGCGGTAGATCCGAAGCTGTGCCCCGCAGTTCGGGCAGACCTGCTCCTGCCCCAAAATAACTCCACAATTATAGCATTCCATCTTATTTCCTCTTCAGCTCACTCATCATCTGCTGCATAATATCCGTCATATCCGTGATATCGTGCTCGTAAATCTCGCTCTCCGCATCCTCGATCTCTCCGCTGGGCTGAAAGTGCTTTAACTCTTCTTCAAAATTGATCATCGCATCCTCCATAATGAAAAACCATCGCTCCGGTTCTGACTTATCATATACCAGAGTGATGGCTTCTTGCAAGAGTGTTTGCCCTATAAATTTAATTTTCTGTCGCAGATTCCGACGAAACCCGCCTATGAGGACGTATAACCGATATTAAACATACCGACGCGGCCCATGTATTTTTTGAACTCCACAGCCTTTTGCGGCTCCTTCACCTGTACGATCTGCTCATCCACACAGACACAGACACCCGGATAAATACCCTTTACGATCTGTATGTAAGCGCCGTTTGCGGCGTCCACAACCTTTTGCAGACCGGTCAGCTCCTCCCGCTGTCCCGCGATCAGTGCCGATAAACGCACCTTTTCTTTTACAAGTGCCATACGCCGCGGGTCGTTTCGGAACGAAGCTCCCTTCTGACGCATGATCGTCTCAAACTGCAGAAGTCCCTCCTCGATGCGCTGAAGCTGCTTCTCATCGTCCCGCATCGCCTGCTCGATGGAACCCATCTTGCCGAACACATGCTGGTGAACACCCACGGAAACCTCCGTGTTCGCACCGACCTGATTTCCGATCTCCCGCGCCTCGATGGCACAGACCGCATGTGTCGTACCGCCGACGATACAGCCCTTTTTCCCGGTCAGGTTTATGCGCCCGCCCGCGTATACGCGGCAGTCGAGAAACGAATCCGCCTCAATATCGCACTCTGTCTCCACATCCGCATACTCGAAAAAGAGCGCGCTGATATTACCCTTTGATCGGATTTTCGCACCGTTTTTTCCGAGCACACCGCCGCGCAGGATGATCCCTTTTCTGCCCTCGATGTAGGCAGACTCCACAACCCTGTCAATCGTGACCGTACCCGTCGCCTTGATGGACATGCCCTCCGTCACATTTCCGTGAATGATAACGTCACCGTTAAACTCAATGTTCCCGGTGCTTAAGTCCACGTCGCCAAACACCTCATGAACCGGGAAAATATTGACCCGGTTATTCATCTCCGTAATTTTTCCGCCGACAATCGCCCGGTAGGTAACGCCGTCCTCGAGCTTCTCAAAGCCGCTTCCCTTCAGTGCGGGAAGCTCCTTGCCGTTTTTCGCATTCTTAAACTGCGCAGCGAGATTGTAGCCGTTCTGCCCGGGCGTCGCGGGATGGTAAATCGCGATATCCTGCCCCGGCTCCACCAGCTCAATCATCTTGATATTTTTATAGTCAACCGTGCCGTCCTCCTGGATAATCGGCTTTGCGGAGAGGTTTGTATCAAACAAATACTCAAACCATCCGCTCTCGCCATCCTTTGCCTCGGCACCCTCTGCCACTAAAACCTCTCTGTCAAAAACATTCTGCTCGACGATCTTTTTTAATGCTTCCTCATCAATCCCGATCTTGACCTGATTGAGGTGAAGCACATCTGACAAATACTCCACCGTGTATTTTTCACCCGTTCCGCAAACAGGAACCGTCATATATGCACTCATGTAGTCCTCTGTGATCCTCACAGTCGGCATTGGCAGCGACATGTTTACACCTCCTTTTCGCATAAGATCAAGTATACATTGAAACACGCGTAACAAGTGCGTATTCTAATATTGAGTATACAATAGTCTTCACACTTTTGCAAATCTTTTTGATGAATTTAAACCTTTTTTTGGTATCAGTTCAGGCATCGTCCAGGAAATGTGCGAACCATGCCTGCATGGGTAAGCACATGACGCAGACGATGAGCGGAGCGCCAGGTTTGAGCAGAGTTAGCTGCGTCAGCAGCGGGAAAGCGCCGCAGGCGCCTCTGCGAATGGCGCGGGCTGAACTGTTACCTTTTTTGTACCAGTTCAGGCATCGTCTACGCTTTCATCTGTGCGAGACGCGCAAGCACCTGCTCCATCATCTGCTCATATTTCGCCTGCTTATCCTTTTCCTCCGCAATCTTTGCCGCAGGCGCGCGGCTCACAAACTTTTCGTTGCAAAGCATCCCCTGCGAACGCGCGAGCTCCTTTTCCAGACGCGCCTTTTCCTTCAGCAAACGCTCCTTTTCCTTTTCAAAATCAACCAGATCCTCCAGCGGAAGATAGATAACCGCATCCGGGATAACCGCCGATACGGCATCCTCGCTGATGTCTGCCTTGTCCGCCTGCACCGAGATCCCGTTCGTGAATGCCAGATTGACGTAAACTTCCTGCTCCCGCGCAAAAAGCTCACGCACGGCGGCGTTGTCCGATACGATGAAAAGCTTTGCCTTCCGCTGCGTCGGCACATCCATCTCGGTGTAGATGCCCCGAACTGCCTTCACCAGATCCTTACAGCGCGCAATCGCCGCTTCCTCCTCCGGGAAGCTCCATTTTTCGTCGTATTCCGGCCATGCGGAGCGCATGATCGTCTCCTCGTCGCTTTGCAGCGTACAGAAAATCTCCTCCGTAATAAACGGCATGTACGGGTGCAAAAGCTTCAACGCCCGCGTGAGCACCTCACGCAGCGTCCACAGCGCGGCGTTCGCCGAGACGGCGTCCTCGTCCTTTTTCCAGGTACGCACCTTTGCGATCTCGATATACCAGTCGCAGAACTCATCCCAGATGAAATCATGCACCTTCTGCACGGCGATGCCCAGCTCGAAACGGTCCATATTCTCGGTCACGTCCTTCGCGAGCGTATTCACCCGCGATAAAATCCATTTATCCGCCGTGTGCAGCTCGTCCACGGCCGGCTGTGTGACGGTCATACCCTCCAGATTCATCATGATAAAGCGCGACGCATTCCACACCTTATTTGCAAAGTTGCGCGACGCCTCCACGCGCTCCCAGTAAAAGCGCATGTCGTTTCCCGGCGCGTTTCCGGTGATCAGTGTCAGGCGCAGCGCGTCCGCGCCGTACTTGTCGATGACCTCCAGCGGGTCGATGCCGTTGCCAAGCGACTTGCTCATCTTGCGCCCCTGCGAATCGCGCACCAGGCCGTGAAAGAGCACCGTGTGAAACGGCGGCTTTCCCATCTGCTCGTAGCCGGAAAAAATCATGCGGATGACCCAGAAGAAAATAATATCGTAGCCGGTCACGAGCACGTCGTTCGGGTAAAAGTAATCCAGATCCTCGGTCTTTTCGGGCCAGCCCAGCGTCGAAAACGGCCAGAGCGCCGATGAAAACCACGTGTCCAGCGTATCAGGATCCTGCGTCATATGCTTGCAGCCGCACTTCCCACAGGAATCCGGCTTTTCTACGGATACGACCATCTCGCCGCAGTCGTCGCAGTACCACGCCGGAATCCGGTGTCCCCACCAGAGCTGACGGCTGATGCACCAGTCGCGGATATTGTCGGTCCAGTTAAAGTACGTTTTGTCCATATGGGCGGGAAGCAGCTGAATCTCGCCGTTTTTCACGCCCTCGACAGCGGGCTTTATCATCTCGTCCATCTTCACGAACCACTGCTGCTTTACCATCGGCTCAACCGTTGTGCCGCAGCGGTCGTGCGTGCCGACGTTGTGCGCGTGCGGCACAACCTTCACGAGCAGGCCCATCTCCTCCAGATCCTTCACGAGCGCCTTCCGGCACTCATAGCGATCCATGCCCGCGTATTTTCCGGCCTTCTCGTTCATCGTCGCATCGTCGTTAATGACGATAATCTCCGCGAGGCCGTGGCGTTTTCCGACCTCGAAATCGTTCGGGTCGTGCGCGGGCGTGATCTTCACGCAGCCCGTTCCAAACTCCTTATCTACGTAGGGGTCTGCGATGACCGGGATCTCGCGCCCCGTCGTCGGAAGCAGCAGCGTCTTTCCGATGATGTCCTGATAACGCGCATCCTCCGGGTTAACCGCTACAGCGGTATCGCCAAACATCGTTTCCGGTCGGGTCGTTGCGATCTCCACAAAGCGGCCCTCCTCGCCCACAACCGGGTAGTTGATGTGCCAGAAAAAGCCGTCCTGCTCCTCGTGCTCCACCTCCGCGTCGGAAATGGATGTCTTACAGCACGGGCACCAGTTGATGATGCGCGAGCCCTTATAAATCCAGCCCTTTTTGTAGAGCTTTGTAAATACCTCCTCCACCGCGTGCGAGCAGCCCTCATCCAGCGTAAAGCGCTCCCGCTCCCAGTCCGCGGACGAGCCGAGCTTGCGCAGCTGCTTTACGATGCGCCCGCCATACTCCTCGCGCCACTCCCAGCACTTCTCCAAAAACTGCTCGCGGGTCAGATCCGCCTTGTCGATCCCCTGCTCCTTCAACGCATTTATAACGCGTACCTCAGTGGAGATGGAGGCATGATCCGTTCCCGGCTGCCAGAGCGCATTATAGCCCTGCATCCGCTTGTACCGGATCAGAATGTCCTGCATCGTGTTATCCAGCGCGTGTCCCATGTGAAGCTGCCCTGTAATGTT
>CAMTZV010000009.1 GCA_947086625.1 uncultured bacterium
ACCTGAAGGTTTCCAGCTTCTCGAGCGCTGGTGCAGCAATGTCCTGGATCCAGAAAGCGATCACGATCGTTTCTAATCAGAGATCTGCTCTTGGTGCAGTTCAGAACCGTCTGGAGCACACCATTGCGAACCTGGATACCACCGCTGAGAACACGCAGGCAGCTGAGTCTCGTATCCGTGATACAGACATGGCAAAAGAGATGGTTACTTACAGCAAGAACCAGATTCTTGCTCAGGCTGGTCAGTCTATGCTTGCACAGGCAAATCAGTCCAACCAGGGAGTTCTGTCTCTGTTAGGCTAATCGTAAGATGTCTACCATGCGGGGTTCATCCCTCGCAACAAAAGGAAGCCGCGTAGCGGCTTCCTTTTTTGTCGTGGAAAATTTTTAAATCCCCGCCGTATCAAACACCGCGGCTAAAATCACCGGGAAGCTGTGTTCTTCCCGGGTTTTTTCATAGCCGTTTTGGGCGATGGCCCGGCGCTTCTCGTCGTGCGTCAGATAGTAGTCGATCTTTTTGAGCAGATCCGCTTCATCCTCATAGTACACAAAATCCTCGTCCGGTGTAAAGTGCCGCAGAAAATCGTTCTGAAAGTTGGTGAGCAGAAAGCCGCCGCAGCTCATGATATCCATACAGCGCAGAGGGATACCGGATTGGATGCTGCGCAGGGAAATGTTCAGGTTGATTTTGCTGTCATGGAAGATACAGGGCATCTCCATGTAGTAATCGACCGGCCCCATGTTGCGGGCGCCTGCGATCGTGGCGGAGGGATCTCTCGTAAAAAGCCTGAGAGGAAAGCGCTCCGACACGGCGGAGAGCAGGTGAATGCGTTCCATGGAGGTCAGCTTTCGGTCGATATAGTAGTCCGCGTAAACGTTTGCGAGCGTTTCCACCCCATCGCTGTTGTTTTGATACGGGTCCGCCGCATGGAGCGCCTCGACGATATGCGGGGTGAGCAGCTCTTCGATAAAATTATAGCCCTGGATCTGAAGCTGCGCGCGCATGATGCTGTCCAGGTAGCCCTTTGTGTAGTCGTCGAGCTTTTCATACATGCGGTCGAACAGATTGTGCTCCTCGTTGTAGAGGCTGCCCACAAAGGAGACGTCGGAGACGAAGCGCTTTTTCTCATACGGCTCGTCAAGCAGCACATGGATCATCTCGGCGTTCACCGGAAGCGTGGAGTAGTACACCGTCGGAATCCCGCCGTTTTTGAGCTTTTCGTAGAGCGTGTAGTCAAAGAGGAACACATAGTTCGTCGGGTATGCGATCCGGTAGGAATAGAGCTTGACGAGGGGGCAGTCGTACACGAGCGAGATATATTTTAAGCCCCGCCGATGTGCCGTCTCCGCGAGAAGCGGATAAAAATTGTAGGAAATGCAGAAGTCGACGTGCGACGTGTTGCAGCAGTCATCAAATGCGGCTAAAAAAGCATCGCTGGCGCGCTCGCCGTAGTCGGGATGGGAAAACCGGACGATCCCAAATCCAAAATCGTGCTCCAGCGAATAGCATAAATCCTTCCCCTTAAAGCAGGGCCAGTCGAGATAGAGTACGTTCATGTCAGGTCCTTTCTGTGAAGCAGCGTGTCAAACGCGAGGGAGAGCATCTGCGAGAGCCGGATCGGATAAGTGTGATGCTCTTTTACATATTCGTAGCCGTTTCGGGCGATCTCCTGTCTCTCCTTTTCATGTGCCAGATAATAGCCGACCGTTTCGTCCAGCTCTTCAAAGCTGCCGTAGCTTATGAGATGCTCTCCGGGGGTCAGAAGATCAGAAAGCCCGATCTGGTAGTTTGTGATGCAAAAGCCCCCGGAGCCTAAAATATCCCAGATGCGTAAGGGCAAGCCGCTGCGGATTGATCTTGCGGTCAGATTCAGATTGACCTTTGACTCGTGGAAAATGAGGGGCATCTCCGTCAGAGTTTTTGCTAAGCCGCAGTTTTTCAGCTTCGGATAGGCGGAGGTGTCGCTTCCGGTGTAGACGGAGACCGAATATTTTTCGGAGAGCAGCCGCATCGCGCGGTCGCGCTCCATGACCGTGATCTTCGGCCCGATGTAGAGCTGCGCCAGCGTGACGCGGTCCGTCAGGTAGTTTTTGCCGCGCAATCGGTAAAAATCGGGAAAGTGCGAGACAAAATCGGAGACGATCCCGTCCGTGAGCAGCTCTTCGATGAAAAACCAGCCGTAAATTTTTAGCTGTGCCTCCATCAGGCCGTCCAGATAGCCCCGCAGATAGTCGGGCGGATCGTTTAGACCGTCAAAGGGGCATTTTTCAGTGTAGAGAGAGCCGATAAAAGATACGTCGGCGGCAAAGTGGCTGCGCGCCCCGGGAGACGTCTTTGCCAGAAGCTCGTCCTTCCCGCGGACATTTGTGGCGAGCGGCAGATAAAAGACGCATTCCGGGTTGAGCGGGGAAATCTCATCATAGAGTGTACGGTCAAATAAAAAGATACGGTTTGTATCATGCACGATTGGCGCCGTGTAGAGCTCCATCACCGGCGAATCCACGATCCAGCAGAGGTAGGGCAGCCTGAAAATGTGGCACACCTCCGCGACCGCCGGAAAAAAGTTGATGCTGAACACGAAATCGACCGGATGCTGCAGCAGGTAATCGCTGACGAATTTGACGCAGTCCGACGGGAGCAGATGCTTTTCCCGCACCTCGTTTGTGATTTCTGAGATTTCCAGACCCAGCTCGCGAAAGCCATCTATGATATCCGGCTCACAGATGCTGCCGTATCTGTAAAATAATAGCTTCATGTTGGACATTCCTTTCGGAAATTGGTATACTGTTACTATAAAATGGTATCATTACACAGAATCAAAATAAAGAATCAAAATCAAGGAAGAATAAAATCGGATGGCAAAAATACTTTTTTTTCAATGGCACTCATTCTTAAATCCCGGAATCGAGGCGGCGTTAAAAAAATTAAGCGTTTCGTATGAGACGTATTTTTACCAGTTTACGGACTGGGAGGCGGACGATACTTTTCTGCAGCGGTTTGCGGAGCATATGAGGGAACACGCGTATGAGCTGGTGCTGTCGGTCAATTTCTCGCCGCTCATCGCGCGTGTATGCGGGGAGTATGGCGTGCCCTACGCGGCGTGGATCTACGATTCCCCGATTCACATCCGGCGGCGGGAAACGCTTCTGTGCGATACGTCACATTTGTTCTGCTTTGACAGAAGACAGGCCGAAATTTATCGAAAGCAGGGGGTAAAGGCGTATCACCTGCCGCTGGCGGCGAGCCCGAAAATTTTTTTAAAGCAGCAGATTTCTGCGGCGGACCGGAAAAAATACGGGGCGCAGGTGTCCCTTGTCGGAAAGCTTTACAAGACGGATTATGCCTATTACAGCGGGCCGCTGAATCTGTATCAGCGCGGCTTTCTGGACGGGATTTTAAAGGCGCAGGGCAAGGTATACGGGGCGTATTTTATCCCGGAGCTGATTACGGATGCGCTGTTAGACGGTATGAATGAGCGCTACCGCATTGCCTCCGGCGGCACGGCGTCGATCACGAAGGAGGAGCTGGAATTTATGCTTGCCTGTGAGGTGACGGGAAGGGAGCGCTACCTGGCGCTGGCGGTGCTCTCGAATCATTTTAAGGTGAACTACTATTCCGGCGAAAAGGATGAACGGCTGGAAAAGGCGAACTATATGGGTTATGCCGATTACGAGAGGGAGATGCCAAAAATCTTCCGGCTCAGCGACGTGAATCTGAACATCACGCTTCGGACGATCCAGACCGGCATTCCGCTTCGCGTGCTGGACGTGCTCGCGTGCGGCGGATTTTTGATCAGTAATTATCAGGAGGAGCTGGCCGAATATTTCCGGCTGGGCGAGGAGCTTGTGACCTACGGGGATCTGGAGGAGCTCGTCTGGCTGACGGACGTTTACTTAAAGGACGAGGCGCGCAGAAAGCAGATCGCGCGCTGCGGTCAGGAGCGGATCAGACAGGATTTCACGTATGAGAGGGCGCTGAAGGTGATCGTTCAGACGCTGACAGGAGATGGGAAGCTATGATGAATGTGATGATCGTGACCAATTCCAGATATTTGAAGCCCGCGGTCGTGATGCTCTACTCGCTCTTTTTGCAGGAGCAGGGGGAGGTTACGGTTTATCTGCCCTACGAGGATCTGACGGAGGACGAGCTCTCCGGGCTTGCGCGGTTTGTGGAATCGTTTTCGGGAAAGCGGCTTGTGCCCCTGTATGTCGGCACCTCGTTCAAGGAGGAGGTCGCGTCGCGAAACGGGATCATGGTGGAGACGTATTACCGGATCATCGGGTGGGGGATGCTCCCGCAGGAGGTGGAGAAAATCCTCTATCTCGATGTGGATCTGGTAATCCAAAAGCCCCTGAGGGGCCTTTACGGGACAGACATGGGCGATCAGCTGTTTGTGGTCTGTGAGGACATCTTCGGAAAAATAAACGGCTTCCACGAGGGAAACAAGCGCAGGCTTTCGATCCCGGCGGACGGGAACTATTTTAACGCGGGAGTCATGCTCGTCAATGTGTCGGAGCTTCGCAGAACGGGCGAGGTTGAAAAAATTTTAAAACGGGTGTATGAGCACTACGAGCGCTACGAGTACAACGATCAGGACGTCTTAAACGAGATGTATCAGGATCGTCTGATCTATGTCGGCTGGGATCAGTACAACTGCCCGCCCGCGTGGTACTACCTGAACCGGGAGGCCGCCGCGCGCGGGGCGCTTACCTTTGCCGGCTATGACGAGATCCGGGAGTTTCAAAAGGCGCCGGAGCGGTTTGCGGCGGATTACGTGAATCTGACGGAGCAGATCGCGGCACAGGCGGCGGTGATCCATCATCTGGCGGATACAAAGCCGTGGGGGAAGAACCGCAGGGAGGGCAGCGTGTACGACTATTTTGACCGATGCTACTACGCGATTGAGCCGGACGCGCTGCGGGCGTACGAGCGGGCCGCGGGGCAGAGGGCGGGGACGCCGTCGACGCCGGTACTTTTCTACTACGGCGTGCGCTACTGCTACAATATTTTAAATGACATTCTGGGGCAGTTTGAGCTGGCACTGCAAAAAAGAGGCGTCCGCACCGTCGCCTACGACGAGCAGGAGGAGGGGATCGGCGGCCTGACGCGCTTTATGGGGAAGCGTTTTCTGGCGGTCGTCGGGATTCAGAGCTACCTCTTTTCCGTATTTTTAAAGGACACGGGGATGTTTTTACACGACCGTATTTTTGCGCCGAAGTTTAATTTTGTGCTGGATCATCCGATCTGGCTGCAAAACCAGATGACGGAGCTGCCGGAGGGCTGCTTTGTCCTGACGCACGATGCGCACTATCAGGATTTTATTGAAAATTTTTATCCGAAGGTGTCGGGAAGCGTGCTGTTTCCCCCGGCGGCAAATGAAAAGAGCGCCTGTGACCGGGCGTTTTCGGAGCGGGCGCACGACGTTGTGTTTATCGGGACGTACGGGGATTACCGGGAGAAATGCCGGCAGATTTTGGAGTGCAGGCCCGCCGTCCGCCATCTGGCGGCCGCCTATTTACAGACGATGCGCCGTTTTCCGGAGCTGACGGCGGAGGAGGCGTTTGAGCAGACGCTTCAGGCGCGCGGCGCTGCGGTGACAAAGGAGCGGTTTTTGGAGCTGTTTTTTCAGATGAAGCCGGTGATCCAGGCCGTCATGTACTACTATCGGGAAAAGACGATCGGCACGCTTTTGGAGGCTGGTCTTGCGGTGGAGATCTGGGGGGAGAGCTGGAAAAAATCTCCGCTGGCGGGACATCCGCTGCTTGCGATCCACCCGGACGTGACGCCGGAGGAGAGCTTTGCCATCCTGGGAGAGAGCAGGGTATCGCTGAATATTATGGCGTGGCACAAGGGCGGGTTTACGGAGCGGCTCGCAAACAGCATGTGCGCCGGAGCGGCGGTGGCGACCGACCGGACGACGTACGACGACGGCGCACTGCAGGACGGCGAGAACATCGTTATGTTTGACCTGAAGGACTTAAAGAAGCTGCCGGGACGGCTGCGCGTTCTGCTTGCGCGGCCCGATGAGCTGGAAGCGCTCGCGAAAAGCGGGGCGCGCTATGCGCATTCGTTCCACACGTGGGAGAGGCGCGCGGAAGATTTTTTGTATCTGCTGGATGAGCTGTCGATGTAGAAGGGTTATTTTTCACGCTCACGGAATGTGCACCGGCTGCGCGTTTCGTGAGGACATGATTCAGGAAGGGCTGGCGGGAGGATCGTATGAGCACACGAATTTATGTAATGACGCACAAGAAGTTTTGTCCGCCGGATGATCCGGCGTATATTCCGCTTCATGTGGGGCGGGCCGGGAAGGAGGATCTCGGCTACATGGGGGACGATACCGGGGAGCATATCTCGGAGCTGAACTGTTATTACGGAGAGCTGACGGGGCTTTACTGGCTCTGGCAGAATCTTGATTTTGACGGAAATATCGGGATCTGTCATTACCGGAGATATTTTGTGGACGAAAAGCGGGAGCTTTTGCGTGAGGCGGACTACGAGCGCATTCTCTCGGATTACGATGTGATGACTTCGCGCGCGATGACGCTTGAGGAGCCCTACCGCGCGTATTACGGGCAGGCGCACAACATCCGGGATCTGACGCTGGAGGGCGAGGTCGTGCGGGCGCTCTACCCGGAGGATTACCCGGTATTTGAGGCGGTCATGAACGGGAAGCGGCACTATTTCGGAAACCTGATGGTCATGCCGCGAAAGCTTTTTGACGCGTACTGCGAGTGGCTGTTTACGATCTTCGCAGAGCTGGGGCAGCGCGTCGACGTGAGCGGCTACGACGATTACCACAAGCGTCTGTTCGGCTTTTTGTCGGAGCAGCTCTTGCTCGTCTGGATCACGGCGCGGGGGTTAAAGGCATATGAGAGTCCGTTTCGCATCACGGACGAGAAGGCGGAGACGCAGGAGTTAAAGCTGGCGGTCGGCGCGCTCTTAAAGCAGCGAAAGGTGTCGGAGGCGCGCGCACTGTTTTACGGTATCTTAAAGGTGCGTCCGGATGTAAGGCTGGAGCACTCGGATCTTTTGGGCGAGATACCGATCATCGAGCTGATTTTGTATATCTGCGAATGCGAGCAGGCCCGGGGCATCGCGGGGATGCTCTCATACTCGGACAACCTGCGGGAGCTGATCGCGCATGTGAGAAACGTGCGAGGGATCGAGAAAAAGGGTGCGGCTTTGGAAAAAGAGGATGCGGACTATCTGAGAGAGACGAAGGTCTCGGATCTCATGCTGGAGGTGCTGGCGAGAAATGGCGAATAAAAAGGATTTGGCGGTTGATATTCTGGTTCCGCTCTCGGGCAGGGGCGGCGTGGAACGCGTGATTAATCAGGCGGCCTGCTTTCTGATGGAGCAGGGCTGGCAGGTGCGCGTCGTGCAGATGGTGTACGACGGGCAGGCGTGGCTGGACGCGCGCGTTCCCTTCTACCCGCTGCGCAGGGAAAAGGTTGACGACATTTTTGATTTTATACCGATGTATGCACAGTTTATGGGGCAGACACGCGTGCCGGATCTCGTCGTTGCGACACCGTGGCCGTATCTGGCGCTGGCGGCGCGAAAGGCCCTTGAGCAGCTTCAAGCGTACGCAAAGGTTGTTTCCTGGCTGCACGGCCCGCTTGAGGTGTACAAGCGCTACGAGGTCGGCGGGGCAGAGTGCGTCGGCTTTGCGGACGAGGCGTTCGTGTTAAACGAGCGCACACGCGCGCTCCTCGAACGGCTTCTGCCGCAGGTTCCGGCACGGCTCGTATGGAATCCGGTAGATTTTTCACGGTGCAGGGAGGTTTCGCCGGGGAATGAGCGGCGGCTTTTGTTTGTGGGGCGGCTCTCGCCGGAAAAGCATGTCGGCGTCGTGCTCGAGGCGGTTGCGAAAAGCCGCGGCTGGCGGCTTAGGATCGTCGGAAGCGGGCCGGAGCGCGCCGCGCTGGAGGAGCAGGCACAGGCGCTCGGGCTCGGGGAGCGCGTCGAATTATCGGGCTGGCAGGACAATCCGTGGGAGCTTGCGGAGGGCTGTGCGGGGCTTGTGCTCGCGTCGGAGTACGAGGCGTTTCCGCTCGTCGCCATTGAGGCGATGGCGTGTGGGCTTCCGGTTTTTTCCACACCGGTGGACGGCGTGATCGAGTTGGTGAGGCCCGGGGAAAACGGATTTTTGTTTGAGCGGGACAACAGCGCGCAGCTCGCGCAGATTCTGGATTTGTACGCGGACGGAGGGCTGCCCCGCATCGAGCCGGAGGCGTGCCGGGCGTCTGCGGCGCGCTATGAGGCGGGGACGGCGCTTGAGCGCCTGAAATGTGCGCTGGAGGGCATTCTCGACAAGGTTTCTGTGATCGTCCCCTGCTGCGATGTGTCGGATTACCTGCCGAACTGTCTGAACAGCGTATTTGAACAGCAGGTTAATTTTAACCTTGAAGTCATCTGTGTGGATGACGGCTCGACGGACCGCACGCAGGACGTGTTGATGGAGTGGGAGGCGCGCTTTCCAGAGGAGCTTCTTGTTATCCCGCTTGAGGAGAGAGGCGGGGCCCAAAAGGCGCGCGGCATCGCCCTGCAATACGCAACCGGAAATTACATCGTCTATGCGGGCGCACAGGACGTATTTTTGCCGGGGGAGCTGAGAGGAATGTATGAGGCGATGCGCGGGCAGGGGCTTGCAGCGGCAGAGAAAGGAATGTGTCAATGAAGGAAACGGTGAAGCTATCGGTGATCGTCCCGGTGTATAACGCGCAAGATTATCTGGAGGAATGCCTTCAAAGCCTCATCGGCCAGACGATGGCGGCGGAGGACATTGAAATATTGGCCGTGGACGACTGCTCGACGGATAAAAGCCGGGAGATTTTAGAGCGCTATGCGCAGGCGTACCCGCAGCTTCGCGTGCTGCAGACGGAAACCAACAGCGGCCCGGGCGGCGCGCGCAATGCGGGGCTTGACGCGGCCCGGGGCGAGTACATCGGGTTTGTGGACAGCGACGACGCTGCGGTTCCCACGATGTTTGCGCACATGTACGACGCGGCAAAGGCAGGCGATTTTGATATCGTCGACGGGGGCATCTATTATCAGGGGAAGGATCTGGCGATGGTTCACACCGCGGACGAGGATACGGGCGTGCAGACGGATGAGAAACGCAGCCACAACATCGTCAGCGGCGGATACCTCATGTCGCGGATTTTTAAGCGCAGCTTCTGGGAAAAAAGCGGGCTTCGCTTCCGCGAGGGCGTCATTTTAGAGGATATGGAATCGCTCATGTTCCTGTCGGCCACGGCAGAGCGCGTCGGGAATCTGAAGGAGATCTGCTACGTCTACCGCGATACGGCGGGCTCGGCCTCGAAGGAGACGGAATTTGAGAAGTACCAGAAGAACGCAGGACGGGCGATGCGTGCGGTTTATGAGCGCATGAGCGCACTCCCCGGCTACGAGGGCATCCGGGACGCCGTGGAGTATGCAGTCATACAGCTGTATTCCTATACGTTAAACCAGTGCCTGATGCAGAAGGGGCGCATAAGCGGCGATGTGCTTTTGCAGCGACTGCGTCGGCTGGCGGGGCTTCGCAGGCGGTTTGCGCGCGCGGGCTACGAAAACGTGTACGTTAAGAATAAAATTGCGCAAGCCGATATACAGATCATGGAGCAAAACGACGTCGATCAGGAACGGCTGCTGGCGCTGGCTGCGCCGCAGTAACAGGAGAACGCAATGACAGAGAGAGGAAAGCAGAGGGTGATTGGGCTGTGGGAACAGACGAAGACGCTGCACAAAAAAGCAGGGAAATGCTTAAGACGGACGGACCCGGACAATCTGGAGGAGCTTTTGAGCGCGTGCCAGCAGGCGGCGATCGATACGGGAAATTACGTGGAACGCTATGCGTCGGAGGATGCGTCAGAGCTTGTGCATGTGCTGGAACAATACTGCGAGTTTGTGTACCAGCTGTCCGTCTCGCCCGCGGAGAGCGGGGAGCGTGCGGCGGATGCGGCCGGACAGAAGCTGCTCGATTATTTTCGGCGTGTGAGAGAGGGACTTGACGGGCTGCTCGTGCGCACGGAGGTCGTCTTTTTTCCGTACAAGGCAAGCATGTGGGATGCGCTTGAATCGATCTGGCGCGCGGCGGATGCGGATGCGTCGTGCGACGTGTATGTCGTGCCGATCCCGTACTGTGACCGGAATGCGGACGGGACGCTTAAGGAGTGGCATTACGAGGGCAGTCTTTTTCCCTCTTATGTGCCGGTGACGGATTACGGGCAGTATGCGCTTGCGGAACGTCTGCCCGACATTGCATACATCCACAATCCCTACGACGGCTACAATGTGGTGACGTCGGTCGCACCGGATTATTACTCCGGTGAGCTGAAAAAATATGTGGAAAAATTAGTGTATGTGCCATATTATTATGCGGGGGCCGTGCTCTCCGACCATCAGAACAGCCTGCCGCCGCTGCGCAACATGGATGCGGTTGTTCTGCCGGGGGAGGCTGCGGTGGAGGCGATGGCGGCATACCAGCCGCGGGAAAAGCTTCTGCCGCTCGGCTCGCCGAAGGCAGACCGGATGCTGCGCATGGAAGGGCAGGGCATCGTTCCGCCGGAGTGGCAGAGGCTTGCAAAGGGGCGAAGGCTCGTCATGTATAACGTGGGCTTGTCGCCGATGCTGCAGGGCAGATACCGCTCCCTTGAAAAAATGCGCGCGGTGTTTAACGTGTTTAAGGAGCGGGAGGACGTGCTTGTCTGGTGGAGGCCGCACCCCTTAATCAAGGCGACGCTGCACACGGCGGCGCCGGAGCTGCTCGGGGCGTACGAGGAGCTGGAAAAGGAGTTTGTGCTGGAGCGGATCGGCATTTACGATACGGGGGCGGACAGCAATCTCGCGGTGGCCTCGACGGATGCGTTTGTGGGGGACTATTCCTCGATGATCTATCTGTT
>CAMTZV010000010.1 GCA_947086625.1 uncultured bacterium
TCCACCAGCAAAATCCGCCATGGGCCTTCCGGTCGTTTCTGCCCGCGAAAAGCCGCAGAATCCGCCTGTGGCTCCTCCTCTTGCTGCATAAATTGCAGCCAGGCTTCCCGGACGGGGGCGCGCCGCTGCCGCGACACGGGAACACGCCGTCCGCCCTTTGTCACGGCAAAGCCCCCCTCAATCGCCTGGATACAGCCCAGATTGACGATATAGGAGCGATGAGATTTCGCAAACTCCGGTCTTTCCAGAAGCGCCCCCTCAAAATCCGTAAGCGCGGCAGTCTCCTCGTGAACACCGCCGTCCGCCATATGGAAGGACACCGTCTTATTGAAAACCTCTACATATTCAATTCCCTGAAAGGGGATTTTGACGGCGCCCTCCCTGTTTTCCAGCACAAGGGCCGCTTCACCGTACACCGTAAGCTGCATGATCCTCCTCCTGCATATGGATTCCTGCATCAAATGATGCTGCCCGGATGCGCCGAAATGATTCGTCCTCTACATGGCAAGCTTCTTCTGAAAATCCGCCATTGCCTCGGAGATTTTGATCTGCTGCGGGCAGACGGCCTCGCAGCTTCTGCAGCCCACGCACGCGGACGGCTGCTTCTCCTGCGGCACTGCCATAAGCGCCATCGGCGCGATAAAGCCGCCCGCGGTAAAGCAGTGCTCATTGTAGAGCGAGATAAGGTGCGGGATGTCCAGCCCCTGCGGGCAGTGCGACGTACAGTAATGGCACGCGGTGCACGGCAAAGTCTTCCCGATCATACCGCGCGCCACGCTAAGCAGCGCGTCCATCTCCTGCGCCGAAAGCGGCGCATCCTCCTCGAAGGTCGCGACATTCTCCATGAGCTGCGCCAGATTCGACATGCCCGAAAGCGTCACCGTTACCGCGGGAATGCTCTGCAAAAACCGAAACGCCCACGCGGGAACCGACTCGCTGCCGCGCAGCTTTTTTAACGTCTGCTCCGCCTCCTTCGAAAGTGCGGCAAGCTTGCCGCCGCGCAGCGGCTCCATCACCCACACCGGAATGCCGTAGGATTTGAGCAGCTCCAGCTTCTCCTTCGCATTCTGGAACTCGTAGTCCACATAGTTGAGCTGGATCTGACAGAACTCCATATCCTTGCCGTAAGCGTCCAGAAACCGCTTCATAACCGCAACACTCCCGTGCGCCGAAAAGCCTAAGTGACGGATGCGCTTATTTTTCTTCTGCTCCATGAGGTATATATAAATACCGTATTTCTCATCGTCCAGATACGCGTCGATGTTCATCTCGCACACGTTGTGGAAGAGGTAGAAATCAAAATAATCCACCTTGCACTTCTCGAGCTGCCTCTCAAAAATCTCCCGCACCTTCGGCATGTTGGCCAGATCGTAGCCCGGGAACTTTGTCGCGAGATAAAAGCTGTCGCGATCGTACTTCCTCAGCACATTTCCCATGACAATCTCGGAGTTGCCGCCGTGATAGCCCCACGCGGTGTCGTAGTAGTTGATCCCGTGCGCCATTGCGTAGGCGACCATCTCTCCGACTGCCGCCTCATTGATATCCGCATCGTCCGTCCCGTTTAGCGGCAGGCGCATCGCGCCAAGGCCAAGCGCAGAAAGCTTCATTCCCTGAAAATCCCTGTAAAGCATTGTGATCCTCCTTTAAATTTATATTGATAGATACACTATAAACCTAAAGCGGACTTTATGTTCAAGCCCTTTTTTACAATTTTACCCGATAAATATCCCCGGCAAACATATCTCCCATATACAGATACCCGTTGCGCGCCATCAGCGCCCGCGGCTCTGCCGGAATCCTGCCCTGCCGTCTCGAATTTGCCTCCAGCACAAGTGCGAGCTTTCCGTCCTGCAGACATTTGATACAGCCGTTGCCCGTGTCCGCAATGTAGAGCACACCCCGGTATACCGTGATCTGCTGCGGATTGGAAAGCGCCGCCTGCATCGGTTCCCCGAGGGCGTCCCCCTCCGCTCCGTTATCGCTCCCCGCGACAATTTTCACCTTTCCGTTTGCAATTTTGCATATCCGGTGGTTGCCGGAATCGGCCACATAAAGAGCTCCGTTTTTATAAAACAGGCCGGTCGGCTCGCAGAAGCGCGACTGCGCGAGCGTCCCGTTTTCACAGCCCGGCTCACCCGCCGCCCCTGCAAAAGTCGTCACAATCCCATCCGCATCGATCGCGCGGATCGTGTGATTTTCGGTGTCCGCCACGTAGACTGTCCCGTCGTCTGCGACAGCCAGCCCGGTGGGGCGGTTAAAGGTTGCCGCATCCGCTTTTCCGTTCAAAATCCCCGGCTCCTTTGCAATACCGGCAAAGGTCGTCACCTGATCGCCGTCGATCCTGCGGATCACATGGTTGCCCGTATCGCTGATGAGATAGCCTTCCCCGTAAGCCGCCACACTCCAGGGACTGTTAAAGCGCGCCTGCGTAAGCGTCCCGTCCGTATACCCGGCATTGCCCGGTATCCCCGCAAGCAGTGCGTAATCATCCTTTTTTAACCGCATCCACACGGAATGATTCTCCGTGTCCACCATACAGATGTTTCCGCCGGGAACGCTTGCCATACCGGAAATGGACGCCATCGTCTGCGCCTTCTTCGCGTCTGCCGCCGGCAGCGTCTGCGCCGCGTCCACCGAAGAAAATCCGGCTCCGAAAAGGAGCGCCGCCGCAAGCGATACCGCCAAAATCCCCTTCTTCCGTGCCATATCTGCCATACCTGTTTTCCTTCCCTTCTATAACTAATAAATAAGAACAATACAAAAAATGATACACCATCTCTGCCGCACAGGCCGTACAGGCGAAATGAGAGCAAAGAGAGATGACCTACAGCAGCCGCTCCGCCCGCAGCACCTCAAAGCCCGCCGCTTTGCCCTTCAGTGTGATGGAATCTCCAAGCGACGTGAACTGTACGCGCCCCTCCAACGCATCCGCCACCGCACGACTCACATAGATCATGCCGCCCGGCGCGTTCGCCTCGAGACGGGAGGCGGTGTTGACCGTATCCCCGATCGCCGTGTAGTCCATACGGTTTTTCGCGCCGATATTGCCCACGACCGCCGGACCATAGTGGACGCCGATCCCAAAGCCGACCGTGCGCCCGTATTTCTCCTGCAGTTCCTCCTGCAGCGCCCGCGCGCCCTCGCGCATGTCAAACGCCGTCTTTACCGCTTTGTAAATACTGTCCTCCTGCGGCAGCGGCGCACCCCAGAACGCCATCGTGCAGTCACCGATGAACTTGTCCAGCGTCCCGGTATTTTTGAAGATACACTCGCTGGTCAAAGTCAAATATCGATTTAAAATCTCTACAATCTCTTCCGGATTCATAAGCTCCGACATGGAGGTAAATCCCCGGATATCGACAAAGAGCACCGCAATGTCGCAAAGCCGGCCGCCTAAGGCAGCCGCATCCGAACCCTCCTTCAACAGCTCCGAGACGATCTCCGGCGCCACATAGCGCTCAAACGTCGCCGTCACCCGGCGCTTCTCAAGCGTCTCCCGCACATAATTTGACGCCACGCTCACCACGTAAAGCACAGCAACGGCCGCCACGAGATACAGCGGTGAGAGGACAACACCTCCGGCTGCTGCCGCAAAACAAACCGCGATATAACAAACGACCGTTCCTGCCAGCACAAGCGTTGCGGGGAGCATCCTTCTGCGATAAAAAAACATGCCGCACAATATACTCACGACAAACAAGGCAAGCGCCTGCCAGGCGTTTGGAAGCTCCCGCATCGTCCGCCCGTGAATGAGCGCGTCGAGCATGTTCGCCTGGTACTCAATACCGTACATCTTCGTCGCATGGTCGATGGCAGTCGTAAAATCGTCCTGCATGCCCGCCGCATACGGCCCGATCAAGACGATCTTTCCCGCATAGACAGAACGGTCGATCATTCCGTCCAACAGATCGATGACACCGTAGCCATCACTGTAATCGCCGGGATTTCCCTGGAACGGTACATAATAGCAATCCCTGCTGTCACAAAAAGGCACGGTGTCCGCCGCAATCCCCTTCGATTCGCAGTAAAGCTCATATATTTTCCGGTGAAACGAGGGCACGGCCGTGCCGTCGGGCAGCCGGATCTCCCAGATACCGTGGCGCAGGATGCCGTCCCGGTCAAACATGGAATTGATGTGTCCCTGAAAGCTGTTCTCCTTTAAGGCCTCGTAGGGCTCGTCAAACGCCACCAGCCCATCCGCCATATAAAAGCTGCCGTCGTCTTCCGTCACAAGCGTCGTGTCATACGTCCCGGCACACGCCGCAACGACCGGACAGCCCGCGCCCGCCATTTCGGCAAGATACGCGTCGCCCTCCGGATCGTCCGACTCCCCGACGTATAGCACGTCGAGCGCCACAACCGCAGGCGCCGTCGCAGGATCTTCGTTTAAAATTGCGAGCACATCCCCCATGAGCGCCCTGCCCCAGTCCCCGAAGGGACCGAGCGCGTCAAGGCTCGCCTGATCGATGTTGATGAGGACGATCTCGCCGTCCTTTGGCACCGGACGCTGGCAGATCAGATCCGAAAACGCCTGATCCTGCGAATAAAAGACGTTTCCGAGCATCAGTCCCGCAAAGAGCGCGCCGACGAGCAGCCCGCCAGCCATCCGGTGAAAAAGATTTTTCTTATCCATATGCCGTTACGCGCCGCTTCCCGCAGACTGCTTTGACGTCTCGACAAACTTGCCGAAGCCTCCGAGCAATACCTTTCCCTTGCCCTCCAGCTTATCCGCCTTAAGCATGCTGAAATTGTAGACAACGCCCTTTTCGTTGACCTTAATGCTGCCTGTGAGCTGTAAGCTCGCACTCTGATCGATATAGAGCGCGGCATTATTATCGATCGTCCACTCTTTGCCGGTGATCGTCACACTGTCCAGAACGAGCACCTTCCCGTCGTTGATATTTAAGGTGTCGATATTGATCTGATTCGTCGTCCCCGTGGAACCGCCCTTTATGTACACGGTCTTCTTCGTATTCCACGCCTGCTCGATCTCCTGCTTTACGTCCTTTCCGGCAGCAATTACCGTGTCCAGATCGATCAGGGCAAGATCGCTGCTGCTAAAATCCCACTTTGGCATCTCGATCTTTTCCGGCTGCTCGGGCTTTGTCGGATCGGTCGGCTGTGTCGGGTCTGTCGGCTGTGTCGGCTGATCGGGCTTTGACGGCTGCTCCGGCTGCGTGGGCTGCTCGGGCTTCGTCGGCTGCTCCGGCTTTTCGGGCTGGACGGGCGGCTGCGGCTGTGTCGGCTGAACCGTCTCTATGATCTTTTGTACGTCGGGCCCGCCCATCTCGGTGATTTTCTGCTGCAAGGCCGTATCCTTTGCGACCTCCTCTGCCGCAAAAGCCGGAACTTCCGCGGGCGCAAGCACTGTGACAGCCGGGACCGTCTGCGCATTTTTCGTAAGCGTCAGCTTCTGGCCGCTCTTTAAGGCAACCGGCTCCACCTCCCCGGTCTTCGGGTTTTTCCAGTTAATCTCCAAGGCGCCCTCCAGGAGATACACGCTTGCCGTATCGTTACCTGCCGCCTCGATAACGCCGCACGTGCCGCGCACACCGGTCACCATCGTGGAAGTCTGCACGTCCATCGACTCTCCGGTCTTCAAGGGTACGTTCACGTTGAAAAACAGCTTTCCCTTTTTCACAAGAAGCTTCAGCTTCCTGCCGTCCTGACGCACCTGAACCTTTGCGTTGGCATCCAGCTTCACCGCCTTGCTCGAATCAAGGCTGATATAAGCATAGCTGCCGCTTCCGGTCTCGATGACGTTGCCGTTGTAGAGACGCATATTCTTTGTAATACTTCTCGCGCTCCCGTTCAGCGTCCTGAGCGTCACACGCGGTCCGCTCGTCGCGGCCAGCCGCATTGTCGTGGCTCTCGCGACCGCGCCGAATACCGTCACGCACATGCCCAGCGCCAGCGTACACGCCAGAAGCAGGCACAACATCCGTTTCACATTTCCGTTTCTTTTCATTTTGTTGGAACTCCTTTCTCTTCATTTTACAATTTTTTTACAGGCAAAACCGGCTATCCGCTATCGCTCATCCGTCTGCCCGCTTTCGGGCAGGGGTTTCCATGCCCCGCTCTCCTCAAATAATTCGACGATGTTCCGGTCCAGCTCCCCCCGATCCGCCATCCGGTAAAGAATGGCAAACGAGTCGTCGATTTGGATTGCACCTTTATATTTACGGTCTCTTGCAGTCAAAGCCTCATAAATATCGATAATCATCAAAAGCCGCGACTCCATGCTGATCTGATCCCCCGTAAGCCCCCGCGGGTAGCCGCTGCCGTCAAGCCGCTCGTGGTGCTGGCTCGCCCACAGCAGAATCTTGCTGTAGCTGCCCTCGAGGTTCATCTGGGTCAGCATCCGCTCCGTCATGGCCGCATGCTTCTGCATCTCCTTTCGCTCCGCCGTCGTGAGCGTCCCTTTCCGCACGAGCAGCTGGTCGCGCTCCTCCGGCGTGACCCACGGACATACGCTTCCGTCCGTCTCCCGGTATGTCTCCCGCGCAAGCTCCTTCACGCGGTCGCGATAGTCGTCGGTCAGGTAGCCCGCCGTGTTGACCTCCTGCACAAGCGCTTTTGCTTCCGCAAGCCTTTCATAACGGCTTTTACACTTCTCCGGTGCAAGCGTTCCGGAGAGCTCCTCAATCTGCGTCAACAGCCCGATCCTTTCAAGCCGGGCGTGGAGCCGCTCCTCGTTTGCGCCGAGACGGCTCGGCTTATCCATGATCTCCTGCGGAATGACGAGCTTGCCGATATCGTGCAGCCACGCGCTCATGAGAAATATCTGCTTATCCTCCTCCGAGAACTTCCACGAGAGCGGCTGCGCGTTCAGCCAGTCGATAAACCGTCCGGCGTAGCGCACCATCGTCTTCGTGTGGTTCGCGTTGTAGGGCGTACGCGCGTCGATCGCCGTCGTCATCACCTGCACAAAGGAATTCAGCATGTGCTGGATCTGATGGGAATAGCTGATATTGACGAGACAGATCGCCGCCTGCGAGCCAAGCGAGTGTAAAATCTGCTCATCCATCTGCGGAAACGGAATCACGTTCCCGTCCGCATCCATCGCATTGATCAGCTCCACCACGCCGATGACGTTTTCCTTGTCATCCTCCATCGGCACGACAAGCAGCGACTTCGTGTGGTAGCCCGTCATCGCGTCGTATTGTTTCGGACCGGAAAAATCGTACTCCGAGCACTCGTAGACATCCGGTATGTTGATGAGCCTGCGCTCAAGCGCCGAGAGCGCACAGACGTTGCTGCGCACAAGCGGCACCGGCGGCATATTGATCGCGTCCCCTTCGCTGCCCTGGTGCACGCCCTTCGAGCGCGTGATCATAATGTTAAATTCCAGCTCTGTGCCGTTGTTGATGTAGAGCGTCCCCCCGTCGCAGCCGGTTAAATCCATCGCTGCCTCCAGGATCCGGTCCAAAAGCTTTTCCTTGCTGCGCTCCTTTGAGAAGGCGATCCCAAGGTTTAAAATCCGCTGTATTTTTTTGTCATTCATAATGTGATTACTTCCCCCGCACGGGCGAACCGTATGTCCGCGTTTTCGTTATTCTGCCGGTACTCCCGCTCAAGTGAGAGCAGCAGCTCATCCTCATGCTCCGGCGCATGGTGGAACAAAAGCCCGATCCCCGGCCCAAGCTCGTTTAAGAGCCGGCAGGCACGCGCGATCGCATTGTGTCCGAAGCCGCGGAATTTTGTATATTCCTGCGGCAAATACTGTGCATCCAGTATTATTATATCGGCATTTTTGGCAAATTCTTTCAGCTCTTTTTCGCTTTTATCGTCCAGCTCACAGTCCGTCGCATAGACGACGCGCTTACCCCCGCCGCTGAAGCGGTAAAGCGCCACGCCGCCCGGGTGCTTCGCACGCATGCACTCCGCCACCGGCCCGCCGCCTGCGAGCGGAAACGCCCCGCTTAACTGACGAAACGCAATATTCGCCAGAAACGCCTCCTCGCCCACCGGCCAGAGCGGCTCCCGCATCAGCGCATCGATCGCGTTTTTCGGCGGCATCTGGAAGTCTGCGCCGCACACCGTCAGCTTAAAACGCCTGTCATACATCGGCTTCCACATCGGCAGTCCCAGCAGATGATCCGAGTGGTAGTGCGATAAAAACAGATACCAGGGCAGCGCCCGCTCCATATTCTGATCCTTCAGGCGCAAAAGCCCGCTGCCCGCATCGAGAATGATCCGCGCATCGTTCCACTCCAGATACACACATGAGGTCGCCCCGCCGAATATCCGGTATTCCTCCCCGTCCGTCGGCACACTTCCGCGCGCGCCTAAAATGTGCAGCCGAACCTCCGCTTCCTTTTCTTTCATATCCTCTTCCACCACCCGTCGTTTTCCGGCAATCATCAGCCTGCGCCAAAGCCCTCTTTGGCACTGTCACTACTTATTATAGTACGGGACAAAATATTCGTAAAGCCCTTTGTCAAAAAAGGGGTTGTGAGCGGAACGGGTCGTGAATCGTAACAACTGTTTCTGAATTTTGTATGCGTCCTGCCAACACCTCCCGCCAAATGTTTGTTTTGCTATACAAGCCCGGAGATTTGTATAGACACATTTTTCGGATACCATGCTATAATAGGTGACAGTTCAAACAGAAAATAAAAAACGGAGGTACAAAGCAATGAAACATTACAAAAGATCTTATGCGGCGCACTCGCCGCGGCAATGGCACTCACAATGGCGGCTACGCCGGTTTCCGCAGCCGCAAAGCCGAAGCTCTCAAAGACAAAGCTTTCGATGACGGTGGGCGACACCGCAACCTTAAAGGTCAAAAACGCCGCCAAAAAGGAAAAGATTACGTGGAAGAGCAACAAGAAGGCCGTTGCCGCCGTCACCGCAAAGGGCAAGGTAACCGCGAAGAAGGCAGGCAAGGCTGTCATCAGCGCAACCTTGAAAAATGCGAAAAAGACCCTGAAGTGCAGCGTCACCGTTAAGGCAGCTGCAAAGCCCGAAGAGACCACACAGGACATCACCGCTATGCTCGCAGGTAAGAGCTACGCCGGAAGCGCCGAGGCAATGGGCGTAAAGATGGACGTGCTGAAGCTGACCTTCGGTGATGCGGGAGCCGTAACCGGCGCAATGCTCGATACGACTTCCATGCAGATGAAGGAATTCACCGGAACCTACACCGCAACGCTCTCCGGCAAGACCGTAACCATCACAGTCACCGCAGCAGACGGCACGACGATGACCGAGACACTCACCGTCGTAAAGGACGATTTCTCGGAGCTTTCCGCGACAAAGACCGTGGCCGGCATGGAAATCCCCGTTACGGTTGTGGAAGTGAAGGAATAAACCCTTTCTTATTATTAAGAAACGAAAAAACGTATGCGTTTTGATTTGTTTCCTGCGCCGGATGCACGCCGAGAAGCGACATAATCGTGCTGTGCATCCGTGCGCATCCTGCCGAAGGCAAATAGTAAACGCAATGGTTCTTTCGTTTCCGTTCACTCCGGAGCAAGAAAAAATTGACAAGCTGAAAGAAGAAATCGCAGAGTTGAAAAGCAAAATAGCATAACAGCTCATTTGTCCCCCCAACCGTCTTGATGCACAAAATATCCGTGTAAATTCAGCATTTCTTTTCCTGCCCGTGCCGCTCCCGGTACGAGTACACGCACCCGCAATAATTCTGACGGTACATCCCATATTCCCTTGACAGCTCCGTCGAGCGCTTATAGCCGTTTTTCTTTTTAAAATCCGAGTACAGGTAGCGCACGCCAAGCTCCTCCCCGACCCGCCCGCCGATCTCGTTCAGCTTTTCGGCGTTTTTGAGCGGGCTGATGGAAAGCGTCGTCGTAAAATAGTCAAAGCCCCGCTCTTTCGCAAGCATTCCCGCCTCCCGCAGCCGCATCTCATAGCACAGAAAGCAGCGTGCGCCGCCCTCCTTTTCCCCCTCAAACCCCTTTACCGTCCCGTAAAAGCGCGCGGTGTCATAAGCGCCCTCCACAAACGAGACCGGATGGCGCGCCGGAAAGCGCCCGATGAACTCCTGCTGCTCGCGCACACGCATCGCGTACTCCTCCCTCGGATAGATGTTCGGATTGTAATAAAAAACCGTGATAAAAAAATAATCGGACAGATATTCGAGCACATAGCTGCTGCACGGCGCACAGCAGCTGTGCAGAAAAAGAGTCGGCGCGCATCCGCCTGCCGCGCCGATCTTGTCTATTATATGATCCAATTCTTTCTGATAATTTCTGACCGCGTTCATATCGCTTACCTAACCCCGTCTCGCGATCGACGCGATATCAATCAGCGTCAATTCTCCCTGGCTCGCCGCATTTTCCAGACTGGTCACCAGCGCAGCCGCCGTGTCCATGGCCGTGATACAGTTCACACCCGTCTCAATGGAAGTCCGTCGGATCAGGAAACCGTCCCTGCTCTTATCCCGTCCCTGTGTGGGGGTGTCAATCACCAAATCAATCTTATGCCCCAGAATCAAATCCATCACCGTAGGCGATTCCTGTGAAATCTTGTTCACCTTTCTCGCC
>CAMTZV010000011.1 GCA_947086625.1 uncultured bacterium
TGGAAGTAATCCACGTTTTTATAGCCGACGCGGGAGGAGATCTCGTATACCTTCAAATCGGTGCTATCGAGCAGCTCCGTGGCATGGCGGATGCGCAGCCGGTCGAGATAGGTGTTGAAGTTCACGCCCATCTTCTGGGAAAAAAGCTTTCCTAAATAGGAGCTGTTGTAGCCGAAGAGCGGCGCGATGGTCTCGAGCCTGAGCGGCTTTTCATAGGTGTGGTCGATGTAGTAGAGAATATCGTCAAACACGCTCTCCCGCGAGGTCGCCCCGATGGCGCGGATGATCATGTCAAACTGCTCCGTAAAGTAGAGCAGGATCTCGTAGAGGTAATACTTTTTTTCGATTTCCTCGAGAATGGCGCTGTTGTGAAGAAACGGTATGTCCGCGCCGGGGTAGCTGTGCGTGATGCCCTGCTTGATCTGCAAAAAGATGTCCGCTAGGAAATATTTGATCGCCGGAATATCGTCGCCGCACGTATAGAGCCGGTTTTTCAGGTCCGTGAGCGTCTCGGAAATGCGCCTTCGGTTGCAGGTCATGATATAGTTTACGAGGTCGCGGCTGTAGGAGAGGCCAAGCTCGCCGCTCAAAACGGATGCGAGTTCGTCTGCCTGCGGAAGCATGTCGCAGGAAAGCACATGCTGGTTTTCGTCACAGAAAAACCGCCGCCGCATGAGCGAGGTGCACACGCGGTACGATTCGTGAATCTGGAAGATGGAGGATACGGTCGGCCCGTAGGTTAAAAAGATCGTGTCCAACGGGGAGCTTTTCTGCGTGCCGAGTTCGTAGTAGTGCAGACAGGAATTGAAGCGTTCGAGCGCAAAGCTGCCCTTTAACAGGATGACCTCCTGTCCGTTGATGCTGATGTGGTCGAAGGAGCGGTTGTCCTGGTTGGTGACGCGCAGCAGATCCGCAAAGCTGTAGGAGGTCGTGTACGGCAGATAGCTCTCGTAGATGACGACCCGGTAGATGGGCGCAAAAAGGCCGAGCTCCCCGTAGTTTAAGGAGGGGTTGTGCTCCGCGCCGGTTAAAAGGTCGTGCAGGATCGTCACGCGCGCCTTTTTGCGGTACTGGTTTAAGGAGGTCTCCCGGTGCGAGGAGGCGAGGATTTCGTCCCGCACATGGCAGACGGACTCGGAGAGCTCATCCTCGTCGAGGGGCTTCGTCAGGTAAAAGGAGGCGCCCGAGTGCAGGGCGCTCTGGGCGTATTTGAAGTCGGAGTAGCCGGAGAGGATGATGAAATGGCCGTTGTAGCCGTCTGCGCGTGCCCTTTCCATCAGCTCTGTCCCATACATGCCCGGCATGCGGATGTCGAGGAGCACAAGCCCCGGCTCGTAGAGCCGGATTTTCTCGAGCGCCTCCGTTCCGGTGGACGCCTCCGCGCAGATGTAAAAACCAAGCGCCTGCCAGTCGATCACATGCCGCAGGCCCTCCCGCACGATTTTTTCGTCGTCGACGATAAGCACCGTCATCTGTTCGTTTTCCATAGTTGTTCTCCCGTTTCTTTGTTTCGGAGCATTTACGAAATAAATCAGCCCGTTGGCTTGTCAGGCTAATCTGTTTCCGGACAGCTCCTTATATTTTGCGCCGGAAGGCGCAGGGTTACGGTCGTTCCTGAACCTTCACTGCTCTCGATGTGCATGCCGCAGGCGTCGCCGTAGCGCAGATGGATCCGCTGGTTGGTATTGTAAAGCCCGATGCTTCGGGAGTCCTGCGGGTCGTGGTGTTCGATCTCACGGCGGATGCGCGCAAGCGTTTCGGCGTCGATGCCGCAGCCATTGTCGGACACAGTGATTCGTAAAAGCGTTTCGTCGGCCGAGATATGGAGCCTTGCGCAGCCTTTCTCCTCCACGGAATCTAAGCCGTGTACGATGGCGTTTTCCACAATGGGCTGTAAAAGGAGCGGCAGAATCCGGTAGTCTTCGGGGTGAATGCCCTCGTCGAGGACGATTTCAAAGGTGAAGCGGTCCGCAAAGCGCAGCTTCTGGATTTCGAGGTACGTCTCGATATAGGAGAGCTCGCGCGCGAGCGTGGTGAAGCTGGTTCCCGAGTTTTCCAGTACGTAGCGCATAGCCTTGCCGAGCAGCTTGATGGAGCGCGCGACGTCGCGGTTTCCCGCCGAGAGCGCCTGCATACGGATTGTCTCGAGCGTGTTGTAGAGAAAATGCGGATTGATCTGGCTGGCAAGCAGCTTGTATTCCATCTGCTGCTGCCGGTTGGCAAGCATCTGCTCGTTGAGCTGGGCGGTGTAGATTTCCTCGTCCTTTTTGTGGATCAGCTCGACCGTTCGCTTTAAATCGGTGAACACGTCGCTTAGCTCATCGTCGCCCTTTAAGTGGTCGATGATGTTGTAGTCCCCCTCGCTCGCCTGGTGCATGGCGGTCTTTAAGACTGCGATGCGCCCGGTAAACACGGACGAGAACAGCAGGACGATAAATGCCGGCACGAGAATGCTGATCGCTATGATCAGGCAGAAGGTGCGGGTCATGCCGCGGATGCTTCCGTAGGCATCCGGGGCGCTTACACAGATGTAAAACATGTCCCGCGTTCCGTAAGGGCGGAAGGAGACGATGTGCGCAAGCGCTGTGGCATCTGCGAGCCGCAGGGGGCCGCTGTAGGAGCAGAAATCCTGGTGGTACTCCTCCTGGAACGGAAAGGCTGTTTTTAAATCATCTGCATTGTTCGCGTAGAACACGGGATAATTATTTACCGTGCTCAAAATCTTGTAAGAGTTCTGGTTCATGCGGTTTTTGATGTTGTTATTGTCGAGCTGCACGACGAGGTAGGCCGCGTAGCGGTTTGTTACCGTGCCGATGCGGCGCACGAGCGTCAGCTCGTAGTAATCCTGCTTCTGGCGGCCGGTGGATGTGCAGCCCCAGTGGTTCCAGCCCTTGTCCGAAAGGATCGGAAACCACGGCTGATCCTCAAAGAAAGGAATGTAACGGATGTAGCTGCCGCTTGGGATGTTCGGGTTGTTTGTGTAAACCGAGATATTCGAGATGGCGGCCGTGTTATTTTTCAATATGGAAATATGTGTATTAAAATTAGAATATTCCGTGTCAGCGGCGGCAAGGGGCGTTTTCGCGCCAAAGAGCCGCATGCATTCCCGGGTAGTGATCAGTGCCTCTGCCGATGTGTAGATCGTGGTCGTGATGTCGGAGAGGACGGAGTTGGCGCGCAGCCCTTCCGCGGCGAGCTGCTTTTCGTAATGCTCCTGCATCTGCCGACGGAGCTGTATGATGGAGACGGAGCCGACCAGAAGCGTCGGGACGACCGCGGCAAACAGAAAGATGGCAAGAATCTGGTTTTTTACTTTTGAGCCGTGTCCCGCTTTTTTTCGGCGCAAAACCATGTCATGTTCCTCCCTCCGCTTCAGCAATCGCAACAGTCCGGCCTGCGGCATCGCTGTTTTTAAAATCTATAATAATTATAGTAAAGATTGTGGAAAAACTCAAGTTGGAACAGAAGGCGGCTGACGTTATAATTACAACATATCGGGGATAGCGATTTTGATAATGAAGAAAAAAAGACGAACAATGGGAGGATTCACGTATGAAATTCGGAAACGGATGCTGGCTGCAGAAGGAGGGCGTGGGCTGCCTCTCTCCGGCGGAGGTATATTTTACGACGGTGGAGGAGACGCGGGTGGTCTTGTTTGTGCCGACGAGCCATATCGAAAAGCGGGGGGATACGCTCGGGGGCGTCTGCCTTACGGTTGAGATCACTTCGCCGATGCCGGAGGTGATCCGCGTAACGGCGACGCATCACAGGGGCGCGGCATTCAACGGCCCGGCGTTTGCGCTAAACGCGGGGGAATGCGCGCTCGACGTGGAGGATCACGAGGAGCGCATCGTCATCCGCAGCGGGAAAGCGGCGCTTGCCATCGACAAGAAGGACTGGCGGATGACGTATTACAGCGGGGATGAGAAGCGCTGCGCGAGCGGCGCGCGCGATCTGGCATACATGAAGACGGACTGGAAGGGCGAGGCGTACGCACTGACAAACGAGGATGCGTATATGCGCCAGCAGCTCTCGCTCGGCGTGGGCGAGCTGATTTACGGGCTGGGCGAGCGCTTTACGGCTTTTGTCAAAAACGGGCAGTCCGTGGACATCTGGAACGAGGACGGCGGCATGTCCACCCAGCAGTCCTACAAAAATATCCCGTTTTACCTCTCAAACCGGGGCTACGGCATTTTTGTCAACCATCCGGAGCGCGTGTCGTTCGAGGTCGCCTCGGAGTCCGTCTCGAAGGTGGGCTTTAGCGTGAAGGGTGAATGCCTGGACTATTTCTTTATCAACGGGCCGGAATTGAAGGACGTGTTGTGCCGCTACACGGATCTGACCGGAAAGCCGGGGCTTCCCGCGCCGTGGACGTTCGGGCTGTGGCTGTCCACCTCGTTTACGACAAATTACGACGAAGAGACGGTGATGGGCTTTATCGACGGGATGCGCACGCGCGGCATTCCGTTTAAGGTGTTCCACTTTGACTGCTTCTGGATGAAGGATTTCCACTGGTCGGATTTCACGTGGGATTCCCGTGTGTTCCCGGATCCGGCGGGAATGCTGAAGCGCATCCATGAGAAGGGCCTGCGGGTCTGCGTCTGGATTAACCCGTACATTGCGCAGTGCTCGGCGCTCTTTGACGAGGGGATGGAAAACGGCTATTTTCTGAAGCGCAAGGACGGCTCCCTCTGGCAGTGGGATATGTGGCAGCCGGGCATGGCGGTCGTGGACTTCACGAACCCCGCGGCGTGCCGGTGGTATGCGGACAAATTGCGGGCGCTGCTTGATATGGGCGTGGACTGCTTCAAGACGGATTTCGGCGAGCGCATTCCGGTGGAGGACTGCGTGTACTACAATGGGATGGCGCCGGAGAAGATGCACAACTACTATACGTACCTGTACAACCAGCTCGTGTATGAGCTTTTGGAGGAGGTGCGCGGGGCGGGGGATGCCGTGCTCTTTGCGCGTTCCGCGACGGTTGGCGGACAGAAGTTCCCGGTACACTGGGGCGGCGACTGCTGGTCCGACTATGAGTCGATGGAGGAGAGCCTGCGCGGCGGGCTTTCGCTGCAAATGTCGGGCTTTGGCTTCTGGAGTCATGATATCGGCGGGTTTGAGAGCACCTCGACGCCGGATGTGTACAAGCGCTGGTGCGCTTTCGGCCTGCTCTCGTCCCACAGCCGCCTGCACGGAAGCACGTCCTACCGCGTGCCGTGGGCGTATGACGAGGAGGCCGTGGACGTGGTGCGTTTTTTTACAAAATTAAAGGCAAAGCTGATGCCCTATCTCTGGCGGACGGCGCTGACGGCGCACGCGGAGGGCGTCCCGTCCATGCGCGCGCTTGTGCTGGAATTTACCGCGGATAAAAACACGCACCACATCGACCGGGAGTACATGCTTGGCGAAAGTCTGCTCGTCGCGCCGGTTTTCAATGAGGAAGGGCTTGGGGAATATTATCTTCCCGAGGCAGGCGGTGTCTGGACGGACTTTTTTACGGGAGAGGAGCAGTGCGGCGGGCGCTGGTACAGCCGCCCGTGCGGCTACTGCGAGATTCCGCTTTACGCGCGGCCAAATTCCATCGTCGCGCTTGGCGCGGTGGACGACGACCCGGAGTACGATTATGCGGACCGTGTGACGCTTCGCGTGTACGGATTAAATGACCGCGCCGCCGCGGACGTCTATACGATGGATCAGAAAAAGGCGTGCGGCATCACGGCAGAGCGGGTCGGGGACGAGATACGGATTCGGTTTGAAAATCTAAGTGCGAAGCATCCGGTGATCGAGCTTATGAATGTGACGGCGGCATCGGCACAGGGCGCGCAGATGGAGCGAGGGGACGGCTGCACGGTATTAAGGGAGCCGGGCGCGGAGATCCTTGTGCGGGTGTGAGGCGATTCGTGCCAAATGAAAGGCAGTAGTGGGCCGGCACAACGAGGGAAAGGGGTTGACGTATAAATATGAAACAAGCGGAATTATTGATGCAGATTGACCGAATTGTCGCAGAGCTTACGACGGAGGAAAAAATCCGCATGATCCACGGCGCGGGCCTGTTCGAGACGGGAGCCGTAGAACGGCTGAACATCCCCCAGCTTAAAATGTCGGACGGGCCGATGGGCGTGCGGGCCGAGTTTGAGAAGGATCGCTGGGTGCCGGCCGGAAACGGGGACGATGATGTGTCCTATCTGCCGTCAAACAGCGCGATCGCGATGACGTGGAACCCCGCGCTTGCGTATGAGATGGGGCGGGTCCTGGGAGAGGAAGCGAGAGGGCGCGGCAAGGACGTGATCTTAGCGCCCGGCATCAACGTGAAGCGGTTGGCAAACGGCGGCAGGAACTTTGAGTATCTCAGTGAGGATCCATACCTCATCCGCCGGATGGCGGTGCCGCTCATTCAGGGCATCCAGACGGCGGACGTTGCCGCGTGCGTGAAGCATTTTGCCGTAAACAGCCAGGAGACAGAGCGGCTTTGGGTCAATGTGGAAATAGACGAGCGCGCGCTGCGCGAGATTTATCTTCCGGCGTTTGAGGCGGCGGTGAAGGAGGCGGGCGCGTATTCCGTGATGGGCGCCTACAACCTGCTGCGCGGCGAGCACTGCTGTGAGAGCCGTCTTCTGCTCGGCGATATCCTGCGGGAGGAATGGGGCTACGGCGGGGCGGTGATCTCGGACTGGGGCGGCGTTCACCACACGCTTGCCGCGGCGAAAAGCGCGCTGGATATCGAAATGTCCGTGACGCCGGATTTTGACGATTACTGCATGGCAAGCCCGCTGCTTGCCGCAGTAAAAAACGGCGAGGTCAGCGAATCGTTTATCGACGAAAAGATCCGGCACATCCTGCTTCTGATGGTGCGCATCCGGCTGATTGAGATTACGGCGGGGGAAGCTCCTCAGGTGAAGCGAAACCGTGACCGCAAGCGGGGCTGCTACAATACGAGGGAGCATCGGCAGGCGGCGCTTGAAGCGGCAAGGGAGTCGGTCGTGCTCTTAAAAAACGAGGGACAGACGCTTCCGTTCGATCCCGCGCGGGCAAGGCGCGTGCTCGTCATCGGCGATAACGCCGTGCGCAGGCAGGCATCAGGCGGAGGCAGCGCGGAAATTTCGGCGCTTTATGAAAAGACGCCGCTCCTCGGTATCCGTGAATTTCTCGGCGGAAACAGCGAGGTCGTCTTTGCGGAGGGCTATGAGACACCCGTAAAAAACGAGAGCGGGGAAAACTGGCAGGCGGCAAGCCTTGACGCGGCTTTAGACGGGGAAAAGGAGCGGCGCGCACGGGAGAAACGGGCGCAGGAGCAGGCATACCATGCGCGTGCGGAAGAACTCCGCGGCGAGGCTGTCCGGCTGGCGGGGGACAACAGCTTTGACTATGTGATTTTTGTCGGCGGGCTCAACCACGATTACGACGTGGAGGGGCAGGATCGCGAAAATCTTGCGCTCCCGTATGAGCAGGACGCGCTGATTCGGGAGCTTCTCGCGGTGCGAGGCGATCTGGCGGTCGTGATGCTCGCCGGCTCCCCGGTGGCGATGCAGGCGTGGAGCAAGAAAGCGCGCGCGATTTTGTGGATGAGCTACAGCGGCATGGAGAGCGGCTTTGCACTGGCGGAGACGATTTTCGGGGCGGTGAACCCGTCCGGAAAGCTTGCGGAGAGCCTGCCGTTTTCCGTGGAGGAGAGCAGCGGCTATGTGGGGGAGGACTATCTCGGGCGCGCGCTTACGGACGGGGAAAAGCAGCGGATGGACGCGCACCTGACGCAGGAGTACCGGGAGGGGCTTCTGGTCGGCTACCGCTATTATGAGCGCAGAAATGTCCCGGTGCAGTTTGCGTTCGGGCACGGGCTGTCCTACACGTCGTTTTCCTACGGGAGCTGCCGTGTGCGGATGCGGAAAGGCTGCGAGACAGCGGCGGACGGCTGTGGCGGCTTTGGCGCGCAGACGGTAGAATGCTGCGAGGTAACGGTGGTTGTCAGAAATACCGGGGCGCGCGCCGGAAAAGAAACCGTGCAGGTTTACGTCGCGCGGGAGGGCGCGGCGGAGCATGAGCCCGTGAAGGTGCTCGCGGGCTTTGAAAAGCGGGAGGTTTTGCCGGGGCAGGAAACGATCTGCACGATCCGTCTTGACGAACGCGCCTTTCAGCAATACGATGAAAAGAAAAAGGCGTGGGCCGGGGTAGCCGGAGGCTATGAGCTTCTCGTTGGAAGCTCAAGCGCGGATATCAGACAGCGGATACACGTCACAATCTGAGCAGGAGGAAAGAAGATGTTTCCATATGAGAAGGTAGAAAAGGTTCCCTACGGCGGCGACTACAATCCCGAGCAATGGTCAAAGGAGGTGTGGGAGGAGGATATGCGGCTGCTTCGGGAGGCGTACATCGATATCGTGACGCTGAACGTCTTTTCGTGGGCGGCGCTGCAGCCGAACGAGACAACCTACGATTTTTCGCGGCTGGATGAGATCATGGAGCTGGTCACAAAAAACGGGATGAAGGTGTGCATGGCGACGTCGACGGGCGCGCACCCCGCGTGGATGGCAAAAAAATATCCCGACATTCTGCGCGTGGACTTTGAGGGGCGCAGGCGCAAATTTGGCGGGCGGCACAATTCCTGCCCGAACAGCCCGACATACCAGAAGTATTCGGTTGCGCTGACGAGGAAGCTGGCGGAGCGGTATAAGGATTACGACAATATTATTGCGTGGCATATCTCGAACGAATTTGGCGGGGAGTGCTACTGCGAAAACTGCGAGCGGGCGTTCCGCGTCTGGCTGCAAAAAAAGTACAAAACCGTGGACGCGCTCAACCGGGCGTGGGATACGGCGTTCTGGGGCCACACGTTTTACGGCTGGGACGAGATCGTAGCCCCGGATATGCGCAGCGAGCACTTTGACGAGGAGCGGACGTGCTTTCAGGGAATTTCTCTCGACTACCGCCGGTTCATGTCGGATTCTATTTTAGACTGCTACGTGCGCGAGCAGGCGGCGGTGAAAGAAGTCCTGCCGGACGCCGCTGTCACGACAAACCTCATGGGCTTTTACAAGCCGCTCGACTACTTTCAATGGGCGCGGGAGATGGATTTTGTCGCGTGGGACAACTACCCGTCCAACGACGACGGCTATACGAGAATTGCGATGTGCCACGACCTGATGCGCGGCATCGGCGGCGGCGCGCCCTTTGCGCTGATGGAGCAGACGCCGAGCGTTACAAACTGGCTGCCGTACAACGCCTTAAAGCGGCCCGGCGTGATGCGCCTCTGGAGCTATCAGGCGATGGCGCACGGGGCGGATACCGTTATGTTTTTCCAGATGCGCAGGAGCATCGGGGCGTGTGAAAAGTATCACGGGGCGGTGATCGATCATGCGGGCAGCAATCAGGCGCGCGTATACCGGGAGGTGGCGGCGCTTGGAAAGGAGCTTGCGGCGCTCGGGAAGCAGACGCTTGGGATGCGCACGAAATCACAGATCGCGCTCTTGTTCGACTGGGACAACTGGTGGGGGATCGAGTATTCCGCAGGGCCCAGCGAGAATCTGCGCTGTCTGGATGAGTTTGCACGTTTTTACGAGGCATTGCGGGGCATGAATTACAATGTAGATATCGTAAGCCCGGATATGGCGCTTGACGCTTACCGGCTCGTCGTCGCGCCGGTCTGCTACATGGTGAAGGGCAGCGACGACGCGCGCATCCGCGCGTTTGTGAAAAATGGCGGGACGTTTGTGACGACCTTTTTCAGCGGCATCGTGGAGGAGCACGACCTGGTGGTGCCCGGCGGCTATCCGGGAAAGCTGCGCGATATCCTCGGCATCTGGGTCGAGGAGGAGGACGCACTGCCTGCGGGCGCGGAAAATTCCTTTGTCTATCGCGGGAAAACATACCCCGCCACGCTTTTGTGCGATCTGTTGCACCTCGAGGGCGCGCAGCAGATTGACGAGGGCGGCTATGGAAGCGATTTTTATGCAGGTATGCCGGTTGTCACGAAAAATGAGTTCGGAGCGGGCAGGGCGTATTACCTCGCCACGGCCTCAAACGAGGCGTTTTACCGGGCGTTTCTGGCCAATCTGTGCGCGGAGCAGGGGATTGAGCCCGTGCTGAAAACGCCGGCGGGCGTCGAGGCAGCGAGCCGGGAGGGCGAAGGCGGGCGGCTGCTCTACGTGTTGAACCACAACGACGAGGCCGCTGTGATCAGCCTGCCGAAGCCGATGCGGGATCTGGTGTCGGGAGAAACGTATCCGGCGGGCGATCACGCGATTGCGCCGAAGGATGTGCGGATTTTCCAGCAGGCATAACGCGCAAAATCAGGCAGCCGTAAACGGTACAGCGGCAAATGACACAACAGCGAAGGAATCTAAGATGTGATAAGACAAAAGACAGGAGGCGGATATGTATTACATTGGAATCGACCTTGGAACGTCGGCGGTGAAGCTTTTGCTTCTCGACGCGGACGGGACAGTCAAAAAGACAACAAGCCGGGAATACCCACTGTTCTTCCCGC
>CAMTZV010000012.1 GCA_947086625.1 uncultured bacterium
GCAGTACCGCAGCATCCTCGATCTGCACTCCTACGGGCATGATATTGAGAGCGCGTGGCTGTTAAACCGCGGCGTTGATGTGCTCGGGGAGGAGAAGTACAGACGAAAGCTCGGGCCGGTCATCGACGATCTGACGGAGCAGATTTTTGAGACCGCGTTCAACGGGCATTCCCTGGCGAATGAGTGTGAGCGGGGCATTGTCAATTCGCGCCGCGTCTGGTGGGTACAGGCGGAGGCGGTGGTCGGATTTTTAAACGGCTACGAGCGGCATCCGGAGCGGACGGATTATCTGCGGGCGGCGGCAAGGGAGTGGGATTTTATCAAAAATTATATGGTTGACTGCCGGGCAGGCTCGGAGTGGTACTGGGAGACGTATGAGGACGGGCGTCCCGTCGAGGGCCGCCCGATTGTGGAACCGTGGAAATGTCCTTACCATAACGGGAGGATGTGCTTTGAGGTGATAAGGAGAGGCATCGATGTTACACAGCAGATATGATGTGGAAAAAGAGAAGCAGGAACGGCTTTTGTGCCGGAAAAACGAGAAGACGCAACTTTATAACGGCATCTATGAGCGCTACCGGTATCCGGTTCTGACAAGGGAGCATATTCCGCTCACATGGCGCTACGATTTAAATGCGGAGAGCAACCCGTATTTTATGGAGCGGCTGGGCGTCAACGCGGTGATGAACGCGGGCGCAATCGAGCTGGACGGGAAGTTTTACCTCATCGCCCGGATCGAGGGAAATGACCGCAAATCATTTTTCGGCGTGGCGGAAAGCGAAAGCGGGATCGACGGCTTCCGCTTCCGGGATTACCCGGTTGTGCTGGAGGATGTGTGCCCGGAGGAGACAAACGTGTACGACATGAGGCTGACGAAGCATGAAGACGGCTACATTTACGGCGTGTTCTGCTCCGAGAGCAAGGATCAGAGCGATCCGGATCTGTCCGCGGCCGTCGCGGCGGCGGGTATCGTGCGCACGAAGGATCTGAAGGTGTGGGAGCGGCTTGACAACTTAAAAACGCTGCGCTCGCCCCAGCAGCGAAACGTCGCGCTCCACCCGGAGTTTGTCGATGGGAAGTACGCGTTTTACACGCGGCCGATGGACGGGTTTATCGATACCGGCTCCGGCGGGGGCATCGGGTTCGGGCTGTGCGGAGATATTACGCATGCGGTGATCGACGAGGAGCGCATGACGAGCCTGCGCAGATACCACACGATTACCGAGGCGAAAAACGGCGCGGGCGCGCCGCCGGTGAAAACGGACAGGGGCTGGATCCATATCGCGCACGGTGTGCGGAACACTGCGGCGGGGCTGCGCTATGTGATCTATGCGTTTGCAACCGCGCTTGATGATCCGGGGCGGGTCATCGCAGAGCCGTCGGGCTTTTTGATCGGGCCGCGCGGGGAGGAGCGCGTCGGGGACGTCTCGAACGTTGTCTTTACAAACGGCGTGATTGCCCGCGAAAACGGGGATGTTTACATCTACTATGCGTCGAGCGACACACGTCTGCATGTGGCGACGACAAGCGTGGAGCGTCTCGTCGATTATGTATTTGAATCGCCGCGCGACCCCGGACGCTCGGCGGAGTGCGTAAGCCAGCGCTGCGGGCTGATTGCGCGGAATCTGGAGGTTTTAAGGAGCGGGAGGTAAAAATGTCAAAGTATACAATGATTTCTCCGGCGGTGCCGAACATGCCGTGGCAGGAGAAGCCGGAAGGCTTAAAAGGCGCGCCAATCTGGCGCTACAGCGAAAACCCCGTCATCGGGCGCAATCCCGTCGAGGGTGTGGCACGCATTTTCAACAGCGCGGTTATCCCCTATGAGGGGAAATTTATCGGCGTATTCCGCGGCGAGCAGGTAAACGGCGTCCCCTATATTTATCTGGGGAGAAGCGATGATGCGCTGAACTGGGAATTTGATGCGGAAAAGATTGTGTTTGTGGACGAGGACGGGCAGCCGTCCCAGCCGGTTTATGCGTACGACCCGCGTCTCGTGAAGGTGGAGGATACCTACTACATCATTTTCTGCCAGGACTTTTACGGCGCGGCGATCGGGCTGGCAAAAACGACGGACTTTCAGACGTTTGTGCGCATGGAGAATCCGTTTCTGCCGTTTAACCGCAATGCGGTGCTCTTTCCGCGCAGAATCAACGGAAACTATGTGATGCTCTCGCGGCCGTCCGACAGCGGGCACACGCCGTTCGGGGATATTTTCATCAGCGAGAGCCCCGATCTTTTGTATTGGGGCAGGCACCGGCACGTAATGGGAAAGAGCGCCGAGTGGTGGGAGGCTCTGAAAATAGGAGGCGGCGCGGCGCCCATTGAGACGAGCGAGGGCTGGCTGCTGTTTTATCATGGGGTGACCGGGACATGCAACGGCTATGTTTACTCGATCGGAGGGGCGATTCTCGACATCGACGAGCCGTCGAGGGTCAGATACCGCTGCGAGAATTTCCTGCTCACGCCGCAGGAGTGGTATGAGGAGCGCGGCTTTGTGCCAAACGTGTGCTTCCCGTGCGCGACCATCCACGACAGCGCGTCGGGAAGGATTGCACTCTATTACGGTGCGGCCGACAGCTACGTCGGGGCTGCGTTTACGACGCTGGATGAGATCGTTGACTATATAAAGGAGCACAGCGTCCTGCACGGGGATGACCGGGAGGCCGGAAAGAGGTAGAGGGACGATGAGTATTTTAAAATTGAAGCCGAGCTGCAAGGATTACCTCTGGGGCGGCAGAAGGCTGAAGGACGAATACGGCAAGGAATACGAGGGCAGCGTGCTCGCCGAGACGTGGGAGCTCTCCTGCCATCCGGACGGGCCGTCGTATATCACAAACGGGCCGTATGCGGGTAAGACGCTGCAGGCGTATATCGACGGGGAGGGCAAGGAGGTTCTCGGAACCCATTGCAGGCGGTTTCGGGATTTCCCGATTCTGACGAAATTTATTGACGCAAAGGACAATTTATCGATTCAGGTGCATCCCGACAACCGCTATGCGCTCAAAAACGAGGGGCAGTACGGGAAAACGGAGATGTGGTATGTGATGGACGCCGGTGAGCATGCGTTTCTGTACTACGGCTTCCGGCGGGAGGTGAGCCGGGAGGAGTTTGCCCGCAGAATCGAGGAGGATACGCTTTTAGAGGTATTAAACGCCGTGCCGGTGCAGAAAGGCGATGTGCTCTTTATCGAGTCGGGCACGATCCACGCGATCGGGAAGGATATTCTGATCGCGGAGATCCAGCAGAATTCCAATGTGACCTACCGCGTGTACGATTACGGGAGAGTCGGAAAGGACGGAAAAAAGCGGGATCTGCACATCGAAAAGGCGCTGGCCGTCACCAGACGGGTTCCGATCGTGAAGGATAAGAGCAGCTATCCGCATGTGGCGGACTGCGATTATTTTACGGTCGACAAGCTCAACCTCGACGGGAAGGTTATGAAGCGGATGGAGGGCAGCGTTTCGGACGAGTCGTTCGCCAGCATTCTGATTCTGGACGGGGAGGGCATGATTTCGGACGCGGACGGGGCGCTTGCCTATCGGAAGGGAGACAGCTTTTTCCTCCCTGCGGGCGGTGGCGGCTATACGGTGGAGGGCTCCTGCAACGCGCTCGTCACGACGATCCGTGAGAAGGCCGCGCCGGTGCGCATCGGGATCGCCATCGGAGGGACGGAGACAAAAATTGGCCTGGTGGATGTTCACCAGAAGCTGATTGTCTCCGAGAGGATGAAAACGGATGTGTCCCTTCCGCCGGAGGAGTTCGTGCGCGAGGTCGGGCAAAGTGCGCTGGCGCTTCTCGAGCGCGCGGGGATTGCCGTTGACCAGTGTGTCGGCGCGGGTATCGGCGTGCCGGGTACGGTTGACGGGAGACGGGGGATCGTGCGCTATTCAAACAACATTCCGTGGGAGAATGTTGCGCTTGCAAAGGAGATGGGGGCGCTTCTTCCGATGCCGGTTTCCATCGCCAACGACGCGGACTGCGCCGCGCTGGGCGAGGCGGTCGCCGGAGCCGGAAAATCATGTCAGGACGTCGTGATGGTGACGCTTGGCGCCGGGGTCGGCGGTGGAATCATACTGGACGGGGAAATTTACGGGGGCGGCGGGATCGGCGGAAGCGAGCTGGGCCATATGGTCATCGTGGAGGACGGCGAGCCGTGCACATGCGGACGGCGGGGCTGCCTGGAGGCTTACGTCTCCGTTCCCGCGCTGGTGCGGGACGCGAAACGCGCGACCGGAAAGGCGCTGTCCCCGCAGGAAATTTTTGACGGTGCGGGGAGCGGCGATGACGCGTTGAGAAAGGTGGTTGATCTGTATATCCGCAGGCTGGGAACCGGAATCGTCAATATCGTAAATATTTTCCGGCCGCAGCTCGTGCTGCTCGGCGGTGAGCTTTCGGCGGTGGGCGAGCTGCTCGCCGGCCCGCTTTCCGACATGGTAAAGAAAGGCTGCTTTGGAGGAGAGAAGGGCGGGCTTCCCGAAATCGGGACGGCGGCACTTGGAAATGAGGCCGGGGTCATCGGCGCGGCGAGCCTGCATTTTGACAAAAGGGCTTTACACATCCAGAAAAACCGGGTATAATCAAAGCAGTTGTATGGTGATGCATCATAATAGAGGAGTGGTGACCGTATGGGTATGACCGGTCTGCAATTTGAAGTGTGTCACGCGTTGATTACGTTTGTCGATGAGTTGATCGATCGGGAGACGGATGAACAGGAAAAAGAGAAGCTAAAGCTGCGCAAGAGAAATATCCTTGCGAACAACAAAGAGGTAACCTGAAAACAAAGGGGATTGGTGTCCGGCTTTTTTGGCCAGGGATGCCGGAAAAGGAGGACATATGACGAAAACATATGAAAAGCCGGTGCTTCTCGCACAGGAGGAGCTGGCAGAGGGTGTCTACATGGGGAGCGGTACAGTAGCAGAGGGCGGCGGCAATAGCGGTAATGGCCCCAAGTGCGACAGCAAGTATATGAAGGGTGTATGGCAGGCACCGGATTATTCCGATTGGGCTGGCACGACCAGAGGCTACAAGCAGCAGTTCGCATGTCTGGGATGCCCTGCAAATACTGGCAATGGATGCGGCCTGCAGACGCATTATGTGGATTCCGGTAATGCGTCCAGCTACGATGTGGACAACGGGAACCGCATGCCGAGCTGGGAGAGGAAGGGATACGGCCCGGACGATCCGGTCAAAGACTGGGCGATGTAAGAAAAGATCAACCTGCGCGCAGACAAAACATCTGCCGCAGGTTTTTTTATGCGCAGGCCCGCATAGGGAAATTTGCTGCTAAAGCAGCATGCGGGCCGCGCGGCGAGTAGGGAGAAAATCTTCCCTACTCGATTTGCGCAGTAATAGTTCAGCCATCGTCCGGGAAATGTGAGAACCATGCTTGCATGAGTGAGCACATGGCGCAGACGATGCGTGGAACCTTCCAGAAGAATAACATTGCTTTCTCCACCCGAAAAGGGTAAAATAAAGGTCAGCGGAATCTACCGCTTGAAAACGTAGTGTTGAAATTGTAGCAGCGATACCAGAGGGTATACAAAGGAGGAAGCTATGCTGTTTAAAAAGAAAAAGAACGCGGCGTTCACGGAAGCGACGCCGGATATGGACCCGGGCGGGGGGAACCGCCGCAGGGAGAAAAAGCTCTCCGGCGCGAAGCTGGGCCGGAATTTTCTGATCGTTTTGATCCTGCTGCTGGCGTGCTACTGCCTTGCGGGGAGCGTTTATTCCCTGAAGGAGAGCGAGTATGCGGTCGTCACGACGTTCGGCGTGCCCACGGTCGTGGACGAGCCGGGCATCCACATCAAGGCGCCCGTTGTACAGCGGCTTGACCGCGTGCCCAAGACGATCAACGGGTTTACGATCGGCTACGACCGGGAGACGAACGAGTCGATCGACGCGGAATCGTTCATGATTACGCGCGACTATAACTTTGTCAACGTCGATTTTTACGCCGAGTACCGCGTGACCGAGCCGACAAAATACCTGTTCCACTCGGAAAATCCGGTTGCGATTTTGAAAAATCTCACCCAGAGCTATATCCGTGACACGATCGGGCTCTACGACGTGGACAGCGTGATTACGACCGGAAAAAACGAGATTCAGGCGTCGATCAAGGAAAAGATCATCGCGCGTCTGGACGCGGAGGATATCGGCATCCAGCTCGTCAATCTGACGATTCAGGACGCGGAGCCGCCGACGGCGGAGGTCATCGACGCGTTTAAAAACGTGGAAAACGCGAAGCAGGGCAAGGAGACGTCGATCAACAAGGCGAACCAGAAGCGCAATGAGGACATTCCCGCGGCGCGTGCGCGGGTGGACGAGACGCTGAAGACGGCGAACGCGCAGGCGGAGCAGCGCGTAAACGAGGCCGAGGGACAGGTCGCGCGCTTAAACGAGCTGTTTGCGGAGTACAAAAAATACCCGCTCATCACAAAGCAGCGGATGTTTTACGAGACGATGGAGAAAATTTTGCCCGACATGAAGGTTATCATCACAAAGAGCGACGGCAGCACGCAGACGATGCTCCCGCTCGAGAGCTTTGCAGATATTGACCTGGAAGGTGCATCCAAAGAGACGGGAGGTAGTGAAAATGAAGAAGAGTAAAGGCGGAAAGTGGCTTGCCGCCCTGCTTGCGGCGGTGCTTCTCGTGCTCGGGCTGACAAGCGTTGTCGTTACCTATCCGAACGAGTACGCGGTCGTCAAGCAGTTCGGGAAGATCGTCTCGATCCGCAAGTCGCCGGGGTTAAGCTTTAAGGTGCCGTTCATCCAGCGGGTGGACAAGATTGAAAACGAGGTATTGCTTTACGATCTCGCGGTGAGCGACGTCATGACGAAGGACAAAAAATCGATGATCGCGGACTGCTTTGTGCTCTGGCGCATCAACGACCCGCAGAGATATACGCAGACGCTGAGCGCGCAGAAGAGCAACGCGGAATACCGCATCAACACGATCGTCTACAACAGCCTGAAAAATGTTATCAGCTCGCTCTCTCAGGAGGAGGTTATCAGCGGGCGCGACGGCGAGCTTGCGGCGTCCATCAAGTCAAATATCGGGGACACGCTGGATCAGTACGGCATCACGCTGCTGGCAGTCGAGACGAAGTCGCTCGATCTGCCCGACGAGAACAAGTCGGCGGTCTATGAGCGCATGATCTCCGAGCGAAACAACATCGCGGCGACGTACAAAGCGGAGGGCGATGAGGAGGCCAAGGAGATTTCCAACAACACAAAGGCGGAGATCACGGTCATGCAGTCCGAGGCGGACGCGCAGGCGGCGGAGATCGTCGCGAAGGGCGAGGCGGAGTATATGCGCATTTTAAGCGATGCTTATAATAATGAAGAAAAGGCGGATTTCTATCTGTTTTTGCGCGCGCTGGACGCGGCAAAGGCGACGATGAAGGGCGAGAATAAAACGCTGATTATCGACGAAACCTCGCCGCTGGCGGATATTTTTTATGGATATTGAGACGGAGGGGCGAGCGATGAACGAGATCGTCGGACGGATTTTTACGGAGGTAAAAAAGGTAGTTTCCGGCAAGGATGACTGCATCGAAAAAGCCTTTGCGTCGATGCTGGCCGGCGGACATATTTTGATCGAGGATGTGCCGGGCGTGGGTAAAACCACGCTCGCGCTTGCCTTTTCCGCGGCGATGGCGCTGGAAAACCACCGGATGCAGTTCACGCCGGACGTGCTTCCGGCTGATATTCTCGGGTTTGTGATGTACGACAAGGAGCAGGGCGGCTTTTTCTATCGCGAGGGCGCGATCATGTGCAACCTCTTTCTTGCGGACGAGATCAACCGGACGTCGCCGAAAACGCAGTCGGCGCTTTTAGAGGTCATGGAGGAGGGGTGCGTGACGGTGGACGGCGTTTCCCATCCGGTGCCGGAGCCGTTTTTGGTCATGGCGACGGAAAACCCGAAGGGCAGCGCGGGCACGCAGCTTTTGCCCGAGTCCCAGCTCGACCGCTTCATGATCCGCATGAGCATGGGCTATCCCGATTTCGCGAGCGAGCTTTTGATCGCAAAGGGCGAGCGGAGCAGGCGCCGGGCGGACAGCATCCGTCCGGTCATCGATGCGGCGGGGCTTGTGGGCCTGCAGCGTGAGGCGGGTGCGGTGCATGTGGACGAGAGCATTTATGAGTACATTACAAAGCTGGTTGCGGCGACGCGTGAAAACGATTACATCGATCTGGGCGTGAGCCCGCGGGGCACGGTCGCCTGTGTGCGCATGGCAAAGGCGTGGGCGTTTGTGAAGGGCAGGGATTATGTCCTGCCGGAGGACGCGGCGGCTGTCTTTTTGGACGTGACGGCGCACCGCATCGTGCTGAACACAAAGGCGCGGGTTGCAAAGCTGACCGCGGAGCAGGTGCTCGGTGAGGTTTTGGCATCCGTCACCCGTCCGTCGTCCTTTGGTGCGAGAGCGGCGCGCGGGAGGATGGGCGCATGAGCCATCTGGTCGCGGGGGCGCTTCTGGCGGCGTTTCTCCTGTACATTGCCGCGCTCTACAAGAGTGTACAGCTCGCGCTGCTCGGCTGCTGTGTGGCGGGGATTGTCGCGGGGGCGCTTCTTCTTTTGGCTTACCGCCTGTGGGCCGTGCAGCTTTCGCTTTCCGGGGCGATGCCGCTTGCAGAGCGGGGAAAGCCGTCCGCCGTATCGTTTCTGGTGCGGGCAAGGCGTCCGGTGCTGGGCAAGGCGCGGCTGCTGGCACGGGTGGAAGTGCGGCAGCTTCCGCGCGGGCGAAAGAAGCGCACCTGGATCGAGCTGGAAACACCGCGAAGCGGGGAGGAGCCGGCGCGCTCTTCGCTGTGCCTGCGCTACGCCGGGGGCTACGAGTGCCGCCTGCGCCGTGTGCGCGTTTACGACTGGACGGGGCTGTTTTTCCTCGGAAAGCGGGCAAAGGGCCGCACGGTTTTACACGTCCTGCCTGCGGTGCACGCCTTTCCGCTGGCGGTGTCGGGTTCCGTGCGGGGCTTTTTCGGCGAGGCCGAGGTGTACGACGACATGCGCGGCGGCCACGATACGTCCGAGACGTTTCAGATCCGCGCCTATGCCGCGGGGGACAAGCTGCAAAATATCCACTGGAAGCTGACCGCAAAGACGGACGAGCTGATGGTGCGGGAGCACAGCCTGCCGAAGGGCTGTCCCGTTGCCCTGCTTTTGGGCGCGCCGGGCGGGCACCAGAGTGTCGCGGGGTTCGACCGCTTTTTGCAGGTGGCGGCGAGTCTTTCGTTTGCGCTGATCGAGGCGGAGTGCCCGCACATCGTGAGCTGGTATGACGGCGGGGAGGAAAAGCCGGTGCGCACCCGTGTGGACGACGACGAGGATTTTTACGGCTGGCAGCTTTTGTACATGGAGGCGGCGGGCGCAGGGCAGGGCGCGTCCGCGGATATCGAGGAGCGCTACATGCAGGATTACCGCAGGGAGCCGCTTTTACACCGGCTGCGGCTGGAGCCGGACTTGAAGCTTTACCTCGACGGAAAGCTTTTTTATGCATTTGCAAAAAGCGGCGATCTCGCAGAGGAAATGGGTAAACTGGAGCTTTATTTATGAGACACGCAATTCGCTGGGAAAATCAAAAGGGCAGCGGCGCGAAAAACGCAGGGGGATGGTATCAGTGCGCGCTTTTGTTCGCGGGCAGCACACTTGGCCTGTGCGCGGCATATATGCAGCTTTTGGATACATATGCTCTGATCAGAAGCCTTGCGGTTCCAAAGGAGTATGTTTTGGCGGTGCTGCTCGCCGCCGCGGCGCTGGCGGCGCTGTACGGGAGCGGGATTCTGCGGAGTTTCTGGCTGCGGCTGCTTCCGGCGGTCCCGCTCGGGCTTTGCTTTTACCGCTTTTATAAGACGCATCAGCTTCCGCTCGAGGACGGAGGCCTTTACATTGCGCGCTGCTATGTCAGACGGTTCTGCATATTTTTTAAGAAGAGTATTCTTTTTCCGAACGGGCTGCGTGAGGAAGCGCCGGGGGCGCTTTTGTTCTGGAGCCTGCTTTTGCTGTGCGTGTGCTTCGTGCTGGCGGGGGCGTTCCGGGCGCGCGTGGTTTTGCTGCTTCCGTCTGTGCTGTTGCTTGCAGCGCATATCGCGGTTGGCAGCTCGCCGGGCTGGGGGAGTGCTGCGGTGCTTCTCGCTGCGGGCGTGGTGCTCGCCGGGCGCTGGGATGCTTTGCCGGATCGGTGGCATGTGCGCACGGCACAGCTCGCCGGGGTGCTATGCGTTTGCATAATCATCGGTCTTTTCGGCGCGTCGCTTCCGCAGCGCGTAGTCGGGATGCACGAAAAGGTGCAGAAAAAGCAGTGGGCGATGGAGGATGCCGTTCTCGCGCTTCCGGTGTGGCGCGCTTTTGAGCAGCCGGGCGTGGTGGACAACGGTAAGCCGCGCTACA
>CAMTZV010000013.1 GCA_947086625.1 uncultured bacterium
AACGCATCGACCGGGAGCTGATGCCGGACGGCTTTCAGCGGACGTTTCGATTTGGGGAGCTGGGGGGAACGCGCAATACCTCGAATTTCATCGCGGTCGCCCATATTGACGGAAACGCGATGGGCAGGCGGGTGGAGGAGCTGCGGCAGCGCTTTGGCGGGCTGGACTGGGAGGCGTATAAAGAAAAGCAGCGCACGTTCAGCGAGGCGGTTGACGCCGATTTTAAAGCTGCGTACAGGGAAATGTCGGAGTGTGTCGCGGAAAATATAAAAAGCGGCCGGCTTGGGGCCTTGCAGCTTGAAAATCAGAAATTTCCGGTGCGCAGGATTATCACCGCAGGCGACGACATCTGCTTTGTGTCGGAGGGAAGAATCGGTTTAGCGTGCGCGAAGGTTCTGCTCGGGAGGCTCACGGACAAAAGAAACGAGGTGGACGGGGCGGGCTACGCCGCATGCGCGGGCGTGGCGATCGTGCATCGGAAGTATCCGTTTTACAGGGCCTACGAGCTGGCGGAAATGCTCTGCTCCAATGCAAAAAGGTTCGGAGCGCGGCTGAGTGGAGACGGAACGGGAAGGGATGTCTCGGCCATAGACTGGCACATTGCGTTCGGGGAAGCCGGGGATACGCTGGAGGAAATACGCGCCGATTACACGGACGCGGACGGAAACGGGATATCGTCACGGCCTTACCTGGTAAAAGCGGATGGCGCGGCTGCTCTGAACGCGCATATGCGCGAATTTCAAAGGCTCGAGGAGCTGGTGGAACGGATACAGGACCCGGGCATCGGCATGCGCGCAAGCCTAAAGGAGCTGAGAAGCGAATATAAGCGGGGCAGGAGGGCAGTCGAATATTATTTGAAATTCCACAGGATCGCGGAGCTTGTCAATGACATTGGGGGAGACTATCCGATCCTGTTTGACGCGATTGAATTGATGGATACGTTTATACGGCTGAGGGAGCAGGAGGGATAAAATTGAAGATCAGAATGCAGCTCCGGTCGGATGTGGTATTCGGCAACGGGGCGAGTATACCCGGAGGCGAGGATCGATCCGTGCTCTGCGACGAAAACGGATTTCCCTATTATAAGGGAGGAACCTTTAAAGGTATTTTCCGGGAGGAGCTGGAAAATTATCTAGGCTGGACGGCGGAGGAGCCGGACAAAATCAGGGAGGCCTGCGGCGCGCTGCTTGGAAAGAGCGGCAGCGACGATGTGATGAACCCGGACAGGCTGGTGTTTTCCGATTTCAGACTTTCGGAATACGTCCGTTCAAGGATGCTGGAGGAGATCGGCGCGGGAAAAAGGCAGCAGGTTCTGGATGCGCTTTCGCATGTCAGAACCTTTACGGCAGTCTCGCCGGACGGAGTCGCACAGCAGGGCTCGCTCAGGCAATGCCGCTGCATCAATAAGGGACTGAGCTTTTACAGCGAATTGCAGTGCGCGCCGGACGACGAAGCGCTCGTGGAGGAGCTTTTATCTGGAATCAAGTGGGTGGGGACGATGCGCGCCCGCGGGTTTGGCAAGGTAAAGCTGTCGGTTGTCAGATGAAGGAGGCCGGGATGTCAAAATATTTGAGAATCGTTTTTCAGAATCTGGAGCCGCTGCGAATATCGGATGATGGTATAAGCCAGGGCGGACAGACGGCGGCGCTTCGGTATATCCCGGGAAGCGCGCTGCGGGGCGTTGTCGTCAACGCGCTGTCACACAGGCCCGATTTTGAATCCATGAAAAAGATGCTGCTCTCGCAGGAGGTCAGATATCTGAACGCATACCCGCTCGACGGGGAACGAGAGCTGATTCCGTCCCCGCTGGGCTTTTATGAAAACAGGGTGGAGCGGGAGGGAAAAAAGGAGCTTGAGAACGTGGTGATTTCCGGCTCGTTTACGGAGGGAAACAAGCGGGCCGCCCTCGGAAGCTTCTGCCGGAGGGACGGGGACTGCATTTATTATTACACGCCCGATACCGGCTCCGATTTAAAAATCAGGATAAACCCGGAGGAAGGGGGAAAACAGGGCGTCTTCCGCAACGAGTATCTGTGCGCGGGCTATATGTTTGCCGGCTATATCGCGGTGGATGCCGCGGCGCTGGAGGAGGTCATCCGGGATGTGTTCCAAAAGGATATGGTTCTGGGAAACGCGAGGTCGGCAGGTCTCGGGAAATGTAAGATCCTAAGCTGCGGGTATGCAGAGCGGCTGCCCTATCAGGCAGGAAAGGGAGTGCTATATGATGCTCCTGTCTCCCACCGTCATGCGCGGCGAAGCCGGGGAGCTCTGCGGGCTTGACAGCGGGAGGCTTGAACGGGAGCTGGGAGTGGAGTCCTTAAAGATTTCATACTGCGCCACCGCCACGGTTGACGTGAAGGGCTACAACCGCGCATGGGGAGGAAAAATACCCTCCGCACGCATGTATGCGCCGGGGAGCGTGTTTCATCTGGAATACCGGGGCACGCTGACCTGCGGGCGCATGAAACGGATGTGCGACCGTGGAATCGGCATCCGGCGCGGGGAAGGGTTTGGGCGCGTCCTGTTTCTGGACCGCTATCCGGATATAAAATATAAGGAAAAGGGGACGCTTGACCGGACCATCACATCCGGGATTACCGGACCGCAGTATGAGGAGGATTTCGATACGCTGAAGGTGGCTGCCCGCTGCTATTACCGCGATCAGATGGAGCGGGCAATGACCGTGTATGTGGTGGAGCATCCGCTGGAACGGGGGACGCTGGCAAACAGCCGGCTCGGCACGGTCGAGGCCTTTGCGGCGGCGTACCGGTATGTGCCCCGGGAAGCGGAGCGCCTGATCCGGGAGCATCTGGCGCATGGCATCGAAAAGGAGGGGCGCGCAAGGGTGCAGACGGGCAGAAGCAGTATGCGGGCTTTTCATAATATGGTGCTGCGGATTCTGGACACGGATCTCGAGACGCTGCTTGGCGTGAAGACAAAACGCAGGGACTCTGTCATGGGGATACCGAAATCGGAGCTGATCACGGATGATGAGCTGCTTCAGATGAAGCTTGCGCTGCTCGTAAAGCTGATTCGGTATGACAGAAGGGAGGAGGCGTAGATGGCGGCGAAATACCGGGAGATTACAAAATATCTGGCGGCAGCAGTCTGTACGCAGCCGCTTCATATCGGGAGCGCGTCGGGGGAGAAGGCGGAGGTTTTGATCCATCCGGCGGACGGCATGCCGTTTATTCAGGCGACAAGCATTTCGGGCGTGTTCCGGCAATACTGCGAAAGGGTACATGGCGCTGAGCGGGCAGCGCAGCTTTTTGGCTTGGAACGGGGCGGACATGACGGCTCTTTGCCGGATAACGGGAGCCGGGTGCGCTTCAGCGACGGAAGCTTTTGCAAAGAAAATCTGATTCTGGAGCTCCGCCCGCGGGTAAAGATAAATCCGGAGAGCGGGACATGCGATGCGGCCGCCATCAAGGGCACGGATAATAAGGCAGGGCAGAAATTTAACACGGAATATATCGGCGCCGGTGCGGAGCTTGAATTTTCTGTTTATGTGTTCGATAAGAAATGGCAGGAGGACATGGAGGAGCTGTTTGCGGCGCTGCATCGGGGAACGATCCGGCTTGGAGGCCAGAAGAGCAGCGGCTGCGGGCTTCTGGAGTTAAAGAGCCTGAAACGGATGACCTTTGATCTGACCGCGGCGGATGGCCGTAGGCGCTGGGCGGACGAGGAATCGCTGCCGGAGCATGCGTATGCGGATATTCTGGAGGGGATTCAAAGCCGGTTCATGGAACCCGCCGCAGCCTATGAGGTGACCGTGAGCGGCGCCACGGAAGGGGAGCTTCTCATAAAGAGCATCGCCGTGCCGGATTGCGGGGAGGATGCGCCGGACTGCATGAATCTCCGAAACGCGAAAAAGGAATATATCATTCCCGGAAGCTCGCTCAAGGGCGCCATCCGAAGCCGGATGGAAAAAATCGCTTCCTATCTGAACGTCAGACAGGTCATCCGGGAGACCTTTGGATACACGGGAAGCGCGGATGGCGATGGAAAAGCCGGGAATATCACCTTTTACGACACGGTTGTCGGGGATATGGAGGAAAATGACCTGGCGCCGCTCAGAAAGCGGATCCATATCGATAAATTTACCGGAGGCGTCATCAACGGCGGGCTGTTCTGCGAGAAAAATATCGCGGGCAGGCTTGTGCTTCGCATTGTGATCGATGACAAAAACGGCCCCGCGTGCACGTGCGGGCTTCTGCTGATGGCGCTTCGGGATATGGCCATCGGGACCATGAGCCTTGGCAGCGGTTACGGCGTTGGCAAGGGAATCATCAGCGTGAAGGAAATCACGGTGCGAAGCTGCAAAAGCGGCGCGCAGGCAGTTCTGGATTTTGAAAACGGCACGGTCGGGGATGCGCACATGGTCATTGAGGAGTGCATGAAGGCATTGCGGGAGGAGGCAACATGAGCTATACGGCAGAGCGGGTGGAGGCATTCGGGGCGTTGGAGCACATCACGGATTACGAATACGCGCTGGTATATATGATGAGCGGGCTTTTCTTCTGCCGGACGGCGGACCTGAAGACGCCCGACTGGAGCGAGTGCCTCGAAGCGCGGTTTTTTGACAGTGAAAAGGAGCTGCATGTCTACGGGGAGGACGGAGCCATGCAGGCGGTGAAGGTCCGGGGAACGGCGGACGATGACTGCCTCGTGAAAAAATATGAGCTGGATGGGAAGTGGAGCATGGGAAAATATCTCTGCGTCTGCGAGCATTTCGCTTACGATGCGGACGGACAGGCGTACGTGGCGCTGACCAGGCTGGCGGGCGTTGAAGGGGAGGCGGAAGCATGAGTTTTTCAAAACGGCAGGGAACGCAGCAAAAAAATAAGCAGAACAACCGCAAAAACGGCGGGCCGCGGCGGATGGAGGCGGGCGGGGATTATGTGGGAGCGCCTTATAATTTTGTGCCGTTTTACGATCGGGTGTACGAATATCCGAAGGAAAAGCTGACCGCGCACAATGAGATGGAGGACGGCCTGATTACGGGCGAACTCTCCTATGAGATCAGCGCGAAGACGCCGATCATGGTCGATGACGGGCAGGGGAATTTTTGCCGGGATGCGCAGGGCAGATATGCGATACCGGGCAGCACGATGCGGGGCCTGATCCGAAGCCATGTGCAGATTCTCGGACTGTGCGGATATGGCGATGATATCGGCGACGACAGGCTGATGTACCGGAATGTGGCGGCCGGAGCCGAAAAAAAGCGGTACAATGAGATACTGGGCGTGTCGAATGACGGCAGACGGGGCCGGAGCGGAAGCACCTTATCGCATGTGCGCGCGGGATATGTGGCAAACGAGGGCGGCGCCTACCGGATTTACAAAACCGCCGCCGACTCCGGCAAAAATAATTCGCAGGGCATGAATTATTACGCGCTCAGCGAGAAAAAAATTATAGAGGATTATTTAAAATACGGAGACAAATTTTCATACGGGTTTTTCCGGCAGTGCGGCAGGAATATCCTCCAGCATGAGTTCCGGGAATTTCGCTGTGAGGTAAAGCGGGGAAGAAAAAGCGATACGGGTGTGGAAAATAAATCCTACGCGCCGTATTACAAACCGGTTTCCTACGAGGTGGCGCACGGGAAGGATGTGACCGGCGTGGGAATGCCCGGCGTGTACGAAAACGAGGGGTATGCGGTCAGCAGCGGAAGGATGAAGGGGAAAAAGGCGGTTTACATCATTCCCGAAATCGACCGCGCGGGGGCGTGCATCACGATTCCGGAGGAGGATGTGAGGGCATTCCGGAATGATTTAAATAAGAGGGAGAATACGCTGAAAAGCTTTGGCGGACGGGCGTGCTTTGATCTGCCGGAGGAGGGCGGGATGCGGCCCGTGTTTTACATTCAGTCCGGCGGAAGGCTGTATTTTGGCTTTACCCCGCGGCTGCGGCTGCTTTATGACCACACGATCCGGGAGGGCTTAAGTCCGCGGGTAAGGGACGGGGGAATCGACTATGCGAGGGCGCTGTTCGGATATGCGGACGAGGCCGGAAGCTATCGGTCAAAGCTGTCCTTCTCGGATGCGGTCGCTTTGGGAGATGCAGAGCCGGGGGAGGAGCAGAGGCTGATTCTTGCGGAGCCGAAGCCTTCCAGCTATCTGGATTACCTCCGGCAGGATCCGGGTGGAGTGGTCACCTATAACAGCGATTCCTTTTTCCTGCGCGGGGCGAAGCAATACTGGCTTCACGAGTCGCCGGCGCCCGCGAAAACCGGGGCAAACGGGAAGATTGTCTCGTCCATGCGCCCTCTGAAGGCGGGCGTGAAATTCGCCGGTAAAATCCGGTTCCAGAATCTGAGAAAGGACGAGCTGGGCCTGCTGCTGTGGGCCGTCAGGCTCAACGACGGCTCGCAGATGAACGTGGGCAGGGCAAAGGCGTATGGCTATGGCAGGATTTCCGTAAGCATCCGGGAGGCGAAACGCGTTGATCTGCGAAGGGCATACGACACGGAGCAGGGCCTTGCGCTGAATCCGTTCCGCGAGCTGGATATTGACGACGCCATCCGATGCTATAAGGACGGGATGAAAAAATATCTGGGAAAGCCCATCGATGCGCTTCCCCATATTCGGGAGTTCTTTATGATGAAAGATTCTGACAATATGCCGGATCAGAGAAAGACGGCGTATATGGAACTCGGGGATTACAGGAGCCGGGTCAGAGATCATGTGCCGCTGCCGACGGTCAGTGAAATCATGAAGCCGTGAAGCGCAGCCGGGAGCCGCCTGCGGGTGGCGCAGGCCGGGTGGTGAAGCAGAAAAAAGGGCTTGCGGAGGGATGGCGGTATGTGTTAGAATCAAATTGTCTTTAGAAGCCCGGTGAAGGGCATTGACACTATCTGCCACTTCCATCATTGATTGGTTCAACACCATGTAGAAATGGTAGAAGCCCGGTTGAGGGCATTAACACGCTATCTCGTCAGTATCAGTTACAGTAGTATCAGTTCGTAGAAATGGAGGAAGCCCGATTGAGGGCATTAACACCGTCCCGGAGGCTACAGGGACAAGGGCACGCAGCGCTATGTTCCCCGCACAAAATAGTCGTTTCACTTTGAAAAAAGTGGACGGCTATTTTTTTGCTCTTTTTTTACCCCCCTCCGAAGCGCGCATTCCGGGCATGGTATAACTGTATTGCGCAAGGGAAATGCCGAAGCATTACAAAAGGAGAACGGAAACGTTTATATAGGCAGAACGCAGAGCGAAGGCTGCGGCGGATCAGGAGGAGACAGTGATGAAAAAGGTGAAAAAATTTGTGAATAAGGTGCTTGAAAATGTATGGATCTTGCTGCTCGGATATGCTGCGATTGCATTGATCGCGATCCTGTTATTCCATACGGTATTATCGATTTCCTATATCCCGTCCGGGAGCATGGAAAATACCCTCATGCCCGGAGACGTTGTAGTCTCATCCTGCTTTCATCTGGATGAGGAGCATATCGAGCGCTACGATATACTGATATTTGAGCCGTCGTTTCAAAAGGATGCTCTCTATATAAAGAGGGTCATCGGCCTTCCGGGGGAGACCATCGAGGTAAAGGATGGGAAGGTTTTTGCGGATGGTGCGGAGCTGGACGCCTCGTTTGTAAACGGAACCCAGAACTGCAACGCGGACGGCGTGTGGAAGGTTCCCGACGGATGCCTGTTCTTTTTAGGCGACAACCGGAACAACAGCGCGGATTCGCGCTATTGGGAGGGGGACGCGGCATTTGTCCCGATCGGGAATGTGAAGGGCCAGGCGCAAATGGTTCTCCTGCCGTTTTCGCGGCTGCAGCGGATCGGCTGAAACATACGGGCTATTGGATGGAGGAGGAAGGCAAAATGCGAAGCATTTTCTTGCATGCCTTCCGACGACATGCCCGCGAGCGAAGGCGAACGGGCGCTACCTTGGAAGGAGGGAGCAGAATGGGTATTGCAATCGATAAGCTGCCCTACAGCGTGCAGAGGGAGGCCCGAAGGTTTACAGAAGGGGAGCTCAGACGGCTGTGCAGGCGGGTCGAGGAGCCGGAGGTATGGGGGCATATCGGGGCGCTTGGGATAGGAAGGCACATGATTTCCCTTGGCGGAAGCGGGATCCGCTTCAAAAATATAAGGAGAATCAGCCTGAATTTCCATCCGCTGCGGGAGGGCGGGCGGCCGGGAACCGTGGTTGGTAAGGCAACTCTTGTACTGGAGCTGGCCCGGCCCCACGTGCTGATCGAGGAGCCCTTGTTTTTCGAGGATATTGCGGTTTTTTACCGGATCAGTCAAAAGGAGATCGCTTATCGGTATCCGCGGCAGGCGGAATGGGTGGTCGGGATGCTCCAGGAATGCCTGGAACAGAAAGTCCGTGATCTGACGCCGTACCGGGAGGAGATCTGCCGCATGATCCGGGAATACGAAGCCGAAAAAATGGCGGAGGAAATCAGAAGAAGGGCATGGGAGGCAGGAAGGAGGGAGGAGGCCGCAAGAAGGGCGCAGAGAGCCAGGGAGGAGGCCAGAAGAAGGGAACAGGAGGCCAGAAGAAGGGAAGAAAAAAGAAGAGAGGAGGAGTCCGGGAAAAAAGAAAGCAGGAGCGGCAGGGATGCTGCGTGGGAGCGCGCAAGGGATATCTTTCAGGTTGGGAAGCAGTACACGCGAAGCGAATTAAAGGCAAAACGGCGGAGCCTGCTGAAAAAGTATCATCCGGATGCGGGCGGAAGCGTGGAAATGGCCCAGAAAATAAATATGGCATATGATCTGCTTGTACGGTATGCGGCGGCCTGAAATGCAGAGGGAGGATGGTTATGATCATGCTGTGGATTCGCAAAAAAATATATGTGGCGGCGGATAAATTAAGGAGCGGAAGGGAGTATCGCATATGGCTTGCCTGGGGGCTGTTCCTCCTGTTTCTTGCGGCGGATGTCTGGATTGTCTGGCCGATTGAGTGCCGGGACGATTTGCTGGATGCGGTGCTTACGGCCTGCGTTGCGGTATATGCGGCGGTAAAGCTCAGCAGAGCGGTGTTTGAGAATGTTCTGGAAGGCATATGCAGGAGCTGCTGGTATGCGGCGAATGTGTACGATTTGTGCATGCTGGCGCGTGTTCGCATCGGGGATGAGCATGGAAACGGTGCAGTCCATGCACAAAGCGGGGATGCCGGGCCCGGTATTGCGTATTTTCTCGAACAGGAGCAGACGAAGTCACTCTACCATGCGGTTCCGGTCAGGAATGCGAAGGGAATGTGGAGGATGTAAAGGAGGACAGAAAATGACAAAAATTGGTACGTTTTTAAAAAACCAGAGCCGGAAAAAGAGGGACAGAAAACGAGAGGCTGCCGTTGACCAAAGGATAGCGGATTTTTACAGGGCAGTTGCCAATGATGAGAAATGCAATACGGAGGAAAGCCGGAACGAGGCGGCCCGGGTGATGGAAGACCTTCTTGATGCCATGGGAGCTTCACCGATCGGACAGATGCTGGATGCATTTGCAGATGACATGGGGACGGTATTTAAGGATCGTTACCGGAATATCTTTGCATCGGCGCCTTCCTCGCCGCTTCCCCGGATCCGGTATTTTTGCGGGGTACTGCTTGAGCTGGCGCCGTTCACGGCCGGGGAAGACCAGCAGGTGAAGTATTTTGCTCTGAGCGATTTCCGGAATGTACTTTCCGGCGGAATCGAAGGCGCCGTCGCTGAGTGGACGAAGTCTGATACGGAGGCAGGGACGGTATATTCGCAGCTCGAACCGGAATATCCATTTTATGAAATGGACTTCAATGAGGACAATATGGGGACAGTGCTCGGAGAGATCCTTACAAAGCTCAGATCCATTGACCCGATGGAAAGCGAAGGGAAGAAAAAGGAGTTCATCTGGGAACTGCTGAGGCTGTCTGAAGTGGGCTTTCGGATGCAGTTTGCAGTCTGCGACGTCCTTGGAAAGAGGATAGCTGCCGGATATCCGTTACCCGGATGTGATGAGATCCGGGGATGGATGCCGGACTTTCTGGCAGAAGACCATTTGCTGCAGCAGGACTTGCGAGGAGATTCTTCCATATGAAAAAACAACATACCGATGAACAGACAGCCGCCCGGACATACCGGTTTGCGTTTGGCACCGACGAAAATCTCTACACATTTTCTTTTAAAGGGATGATTCCGGAGTCGGAAATCCACAGGATGCTTGGGGCATTCCGCCATACTCTCTATGCAGAATGCGGCG